>JAJFUH010000152.1 GCA_021372535.1 bacterium | reverse complement strand
GCACAAGGCATAAGGGAGAAGGGAGAAAAGAATAGATCCTCCTGTCCTTCGGACATCCCGGGGGACACGGCGAAGCCGTGAGGGGTCTCCCTCAGTGCCTTTGTCTCTTTGCTACTTTTTCTCTTGAAAAAAGTATGCTATATTATTCAGATATGACGCGGACATATACAATCCGACAGGACAGGGAAAACAGGTACCATAATCATATACGTAATACTCCACCACAGGGAGGCATCCATGAACAGAGGAAGACGAGAGCTCATCAAACGATCATCTCTCCTGCTCGGCGGACTCGCCGCAGGACTCCACACAGCCAGCTCCGGCCTTGCGCAGGAACCGAATCTCCCCGGCGCGGAATCATGGAACGCCGATCCGGGAATCCGTAAAAAGGACGAGCGTCTCCTGAAAATTGGCGGCGTATTCGGGCTCTGGAGCCACATGAGCTCGTCATGGTGGAAATACTTCAATCCACCCGAAGGCTATGCACGCGCCACGGGGATGCGTATCACCCATCTCTGGTGCGTCGACCGTGAAGCAGGCGAGCGTCTCGCAAAACGGTACGATGCCGAGCTCGTCGACCGTTACGACGGCATGACCAAGCTCGTGGACGGGATGTTCATCGACGATTTCTTCGCGACACCCTTCATGCCGGACCTCTCGCTGCCCTATCTCGAAGCGGGTGTCCCCTGCTACTTCGACCGTCCCATGGCGAGCAGCATGACCGGGGTCAGAAAGGTGATCGACGCATCGAAGCGCACCGGAACGCCGTTCATGGTCGCCTCGGCGTACGAGTACCTCAAGGAGGTCGAGGTCGCCCTGCTCCGTCTCAAGGACATCGGCGATATCACCGCCTACGAAGCCCGCAATACGGGCAGCACGGTCTACATGTACGTTCTGCACGGCCTCTGGTTCACCCTGAAAACGATGGGTGTCGATGTCGAGCGCATCAGCCACCGGACAGTCGATCCGGCGAACGCTCCCGGTCTCACCACGCTCGAACACCGCCGCAACGGCAAAATCTTCTACGGCTCCATTCACCATTCGCAGCTCAAGGACATCATGTGCTCGGTGCACCCGTACGGCACGAAGGGGGATTTCGATGTCACCTGCGCGGTGGACGGCCGTGTGTGGCACAAGGACATCTTCACCTATATCGAGATGATCCACGCCATCGAGCGCATGATACGGACGCGCACATCGCCGGAGCCGCCCGAGTACACTGAGGCGAAATGCCGTATCTTCCTGTCGCTCCTCCATTCGGTGTTCGCTAAGGACGGCGCTCTTGTCGAGGTCGCATCGCTACCCGAAACCTGGGATGCCGGATTTCCGAAGGGGTTGTCGCGGAGCTACCCGGACGAGGTGATCGATAAATACCGTAAGGCGCTCAGGATGTGACGGATAAACAGGCTTGCGGTTCTGACGCTGTTTTTTCAGAAAGGGAGGAAACCATGCGTGAAATACTGTATCTATTAGGCTTCTTCGGTATGCTCACCGTCGTATTCGGTATTTTCAATCTTGCAGTATCGATCTGGTGTGCCTTCGGGCTGTTTGTGAAAATACGCCCGGATCGGTTCAAAGGCATGGATCGTATGATTGACATCATACTGCTGGTAAACTTTTTCATTCTCTTTTTTACCTTCATTAAACCCATTTTTGGTATGTTCATGGCGTATTCAGCGGTTGCATCATCAGGGACCGGCGATCCGAGGGTAGTGCTTGCCGGGATTTCCGAGATTTTTATACCCGCGGCATTCAGTCTGTTGTTCTGTTCGTTCTTTTTTATCGTCTGGTTCATCCTGCGGGCACGGCACCGTCAGCTTTCGGAACGGATGGGGTGATTGTGCAGGGAAGGAAAGGGAAATCGCATTTTATATCAATGATCGCCACATTGTCTAACGCTGCAGTTGAGAAAAATATCGTTTGTACTGTCAGATGCAGTAAATAGGTCTATCGGTTTCCGGTTCAGGCAAACATGAGACGTCTGCCCTTGGGTTCGGGGATATGACGGCCGTATTCCCGGGTTGTCTCCAACCATAATTGTGTGGCACTGTTACAATTGGCAAGGGCCTTATCATGAGTATGTCCATGTGCAGTGCACCCCGGCAACTCCGGGACTTCCGCGATAAAAACACCATCCTCATCGCTCCAGTAAAGGATAATTTCATATTTATGCATCATTACTCCTCTTCATGGATGAGGCCATGCTTGTTGATCACAGCTCGAACCTGTCTTATTCAAAATAAGGTGCAAATATAGTATGTTACTTTGATAATATCGGCACATCCCCTCATACTACCGCTCGTTGTACACGAGAAAGATATTCCGCCAGTCTCTCCTTTTCTCTTCGGGCACGACAGTGCGGTTTTCCGCCATCCAGAGGAGCAGGAGGTCCATGACGAGCGTGTCACCCCGTGTAATCGCCTCGTAGTGGTCGTGCTTCGAGCTTGCCCGCGGGAGCGGTGAATCGCCGAAGAATATCTCCACCGCCCGCCTGCCGAATACATCGGCGCGGTCGAGATACCGCTGCTCGCCGGTCATACGGTACACGGAGAGCAGGAGAGCTATGGCATCGGCAAGCGCTCCGGGATAGAGCGCGATGGTCGTGTCCGGCTCGCTCGTCAAGTACCGCGCCGCGGTATCGAGCACGAGCCTGCGGTAGCCCTCGAGCGGCACCTGTTCGTACCGGAGGTAGCAGAGCATGGCTATCTGTGCATCCGTCGCGTCGCCGTACCCTGTCGCCCATGTGTCGGTGAAATGGCGCATGGAATCGTCCGGTTTTCCGCCGCGCCACCAGCCGGGCTCCAGTGTCGAGGTGACCGTATGGATCATGAATCCTTTGCCGCCGGGAGAGAGATCGTGCCGGATTTTCAGGAACACCTCGTCCGTTTTCGATGCGCATGCCCGCATCTTGTCAGCGAGCCAGTACGGCACCTTTTCCGCGCTGTCCCAGAGATCGACCGCAAGCGAGAGGTTGCTCTGCGGCCACATGAGATCGGGGCTCTGGGTTTCCGCCATGAGCGCGCCAGTCGTTTTGTTGCGGCGGTTCTCGAAGGCGGTGACGAGCTTGTCGATCGCATCGAGGAATACGGGGTCTTTCGTGTGTTCGTAGGCTGCGGCCCAGGTTGCGATGTAAAATCCGCCGTGACGGGGGTATTCCGAGCCCGTATCGGGGCCATGCACATCGTAGCGGGCGTGACGGGAATACAGGCCCTTTTCCAGGTCGGCGATCTGATGATTTCGGAGGCCGAGGGCGAAATCGCGGCAGGGTTCGGGAGCGAGCTCGAATGATCTGCCCCAGAGCAACCACGGCCGGGCGAATTCGTGGGTGGTGCCCGCCAGCTTGTCGATGATGGTTTCGGTGGTGAAATCCCAGCCGATGTGCTCTCCCCATGCGAACAGACCGGTCGCCGGGCTCTGGCAGTGTGTGAAGAACCACCTGAGTGCCTTGTCCGCCTCACGGGTATACGTTTTGTCGCCGGTCACCTCGGTGAGGGCATAGAGCACCTGGTAGAGATTCTGGTCCTGCATGGGATTGGCGCCCTGCACTGTCCGGTCATGGGGCCTGATTCCCCAGTCCGCGCGCTCGATGGCGAGTATCTCCCTGAGTTTGTCGCCCTCGGGGACACGGAACGTGCTGCGGTCGAGAGCGACTGCGAAGAGCGGTGTATGCTCGGTGCCGTAGACATCACGGCCGTGCTCGATCATGACATCGGCATAGCTCCTGACGATGGCGAGGTAGTCGGGGCCGGTGCCTTTTTTGGATATATTGCCCGATGAGCAGAAAAGAGTAACTATTGCCATGAGAGCGAGGATTATTACGGTTATGCACATTACGATTTTTTTTGCCATCGCCAACCTCAACGTATGAATAGAAATTCCTGACGGATTATCATCATAATACCTGAATACCTTTTATCGTACAAGAAGCATGCGGTGATACGTAATTCCCGACCTTGCTTTCAGTTTCGCCAGATACACTCCCGAGGAAACCGTCTCACCCCGGTCGTTTGTACCATCCCACAGGATCGAATGTCTGCCCGCCTGCGCAGGCTGAGATAAAAGGGTGCGGATTTTCTGGCCCATGATATTATAAATAACAAGATTGGCAAAACCTTCATCGGGCAGGAAAAACTCGATGGTGGTCGAGGGATTAAACGGATTGGGATAGCTGCCGGTGATGAGGAGGGCGGAAGGAGCCGTGCTGTCTTTTTCGGTGACCGGAGTCATGATATAATCGTCATACACATAAATACCTGCGCCAAAAGGCCCGTGTTCCCAATGAGTTGCCCATGCGGCTCCCCACATGGAATTATCAGGACTGAACACAATTGGGCTGAAGACTGGGCTACCACTCATTTCCCTGGTGGCTTCCCATGTAACAGTGGCATCGAATGTCCATGTTTTGCCGTCATATTTCATCAATTTCCCGTAGGCGAGCTGAGCCCAGATTTTTTCATCCGGTCCATATACCAGTTCGACTGCTCTTTCGGTGAGATGACGGGTCCACTTCCTGCCATCATATGAAAATATACCGAGAGCATCACTGTAATATTCAGTTTTGCTGATCGATGCCCAGACTGTTCCATCCGGTGCTGCACACACGCAGTAGATGAAATTGCCGAGTAAGTCGGTGTCCTCGGAATGGTCGGACCATCTTACCCCGTCGAAATGTTGTATGCCTCCTCCATGTGTCGCTACCCAGATATCACCGTTCGGAGCAATTACGAGCTCGTTCACATTATTGTTCTTAAGACTGAAATTATTCCATTTTGTACCGTCGAACCTACTGACACCGCCGCCCATGGTTCCGGCCCAGACATCCCCGTTTCCGGCAGATGCTAATGTACGTATGTCATTGTTTGGTAAACCGTTTAACATGGTATAAGTGGTCCATGTGCAACCGTCGAATCGGCTTATTCCGGATTGCGTTCCTATCCAGGCGACGTTGTCACGATCGACCGTTATGGCTTGTATATAATCGGACAAAAGGCCGTTTTTCTCCGCGGTGTAGCTGGTCCACGTTTCTCCGTCGAAAACCGACAGACCTGCTTCCGTACCAGCCCAGACAGACCCGTCCGGTCCTATGGCCAGACAGTTAACATTATTGTTTATCAGGCCGTTATTCGTGTTGTATACTCTCCATGTTCCTTCTTTCTGAGTATAGAAACGCCGTGGCGTGCTCCATCCGCTCGTGATGCCGTCCATCCGCTCGAAGCGAACTCTCCAGTACATGGGGGTGTTCTGAACAGCCGCTCTGTCAGGTGTCCATGAGAATGATGCATCTTTCACAAGGTGTCGATCACTGTCAAGGAAATCACCGTTATCGGCAATCTCTATTTCGTAAGTAACGGCTCCGGGGGAAGATGCCCAGGAAAAGCTCATTTCCTTATTGCGCTCGACATACGCCATATCCGTCGGCCCGGAAAGAATTACAGGACCGATTTCGGTATAGAGCGGCTCCCATACCTCACTGATTAGACGGAATAGCCCTGATGGCGTACCTGCCCACACCGTACCTTCGGGATCGATTTCAAGGGCAGCAACATTCCTTGGGATATCAACCCCAGTACGGCTGCTGTACGATTTCCACCCCTTACCGTCAAACCTTGATATACCATTCAGCACGCCGAACCATATCTCGCCGGAGCGCCCTATATTTATTGCTGATACCCAGTTACTGAGAAGACCCGAAGTTTCTTCTGTATAGGATTTCCATGTTTTTCCGTCAAAACAACACACACCGGAGCCACGTGTGGCAGCCCAGACTTCACCGTTGTCTCCTGTTTTTACCGCATGAATCTCATCGTCTCCCAGACCGCTCGGACTCGCAAAATAAGTCTGCCATTTCTCGCCATCGAATCTCGTAAGGCCGAAGCGGGTTCCTATCCAAAGCACACCGTTCGGATCGTAGTCGAGACACCCTATATTGTTGCTTCGCAGAACTTGTGAACCATAAATACCTTCACGGTATGTGATCCATGTACTGCCGTCGAACCGTGAAAGACCATAAGCCCATGTACCCGCATACAAACAGCCGTCCATACCGATTTCTACCGAGGTGATATAATTTTCCGCAAGCCCGTCTGCCGTTGTCCAACCCATCCACGAACTGCCGTCGAATTTTGATACGCCGCCTTTTGTTCCTATCCACAGCAGGCCTTCCGGATCGATGGTCAGCGCGGTTACCGTATCGTGAACAAGGCCGTCTGTCATGGAAAACCGCTTGTAAGTCCTGTCATGTGGATTCCAGCGGATCAGTCCAGCCGATGTCCCGCACCAGATGTATCCGTCGAGGTATAGCAGGGCATGGATATCGTTTTCCGCATTGTAACGTGAAAAATCATTCTGTAGTTCTGGCCGTTCGGTATAGTACCGGAATACCGTGCTCCAATCGCTGTACTGATCGTTCCTCCTGATGCGGACACGCCAGTATGCCGGTTCCAGATCGGTGTATCCCTCCCCGGTACCATGAAGAATATTGTTCGCGGTTACCTGGTGCTGCTTAGGGTTTATAAAATCAGGGGTATCCGAAAATTGAACCTCGTACAGATAAGCAAACTCGGATTCAGCCCATAAAAACGTTATTACTGTGTTTTTTTCCACCAGTGCCATGTCTGCAGGAGATGACAGCCTGACCGGGGGAAGTGCTGTAGAAAAACGCAATGTTTCACTCCATTGACTATATTCGTCGCCGATACGGGCCCTGACTCGCCACCATGCGGGCTCGCTTTCGGTATACAGCTCGTTCATGGTCATGGTCAGAAACGGCTCGTATACCACTGTCCCGCCTTGTCTGTTATAGTCGGGTTTATAGGACCAGAATTGAACTTCATACGCTTCGGCACCCGGAAAAGAGGTCCACATGAACGTTGTTTCCTCGCTGTATGGGAGAACAGACATATCGGAGGGATTGACTAATTGCGGTGGCTCCCGACCGGGCAGACGCGGCTCACCGTAGCGGTATATATCTATGCCATTACCGATATATGCTACATTATTGGAATCAAATGCGATACAGTCTGCTTTATGTTCATTGGATATAACATCAAGGGTAGCTCCGTTGTCACGGCTTACATTGATGATATTGGCTTCAACACCAATCCAGACAATCCCGTCCGGGGCCACGGTAATATTTTTTACCAGGACGCAGCCCAAACCGTCTGCGGTGGTGTAATGTCTGCATGTTATGCCGTCATACCGGTAGAGTCCGTCATTTGTTCCGAACCATACGACACCATCCGGTCCAACCGTAATGGAAGTCACATGACTGCCCGGAAAACCGTTTTTTGGAGAATATGTTTGCCATATCGAACCATCATATCTGCTTACTAATCCTGCTTCCCTGTCCGAGTCAAACGTTGCCACCCAGACATCGCCGTTACGGCCTACCGCAAGAGAAGAGACATAATCGTAGGCCAGGCTGTCACCCACGGAATATTCAGTCCACACGACACCATCGAAACGGTTCAGTTTTTTATATGTGTTATCAACAACCCAGACAATGCCATCCGGAGCGATATCAAATCCCCATAGCGGTCTCAATTTCCGGGGAAATGTAGTAAAAGACACACCGTCGAATCTTGACAGACCCTCATCCGAGGCAAACCAGATCGTTCCATCGGGCCCGGCGACAATTCTGTCCACAAACGGCGATACCAAACCGTCTTCGGGAGTAAAGACCTTTGACATGAGCGTTTTCATGTTGAGCCTGGTGACATTTCTCCCGGTGAAATACCAGAGATAATCGCCCTGTACAGCCATGGAAAATACACCCGAACACTCATGTACAAAGCTCGACCATGCTTTTTCGGCAAAAACCCGATGCGGTATGATTATGGATATTGAGGCGCATAAAAGGTATATCAGCCGTTTAACCCTGTTTCCCGCGTTAAACTCGAAACTTTCACATTTCTTTATCTTTTGCACAATGCTTTTCCTGCCAACAATAAGAGCATCGATCACCGTCCGCTCAGGAGAGCAGTCAGACCGGCAGCCCATTCCCGTATGTTATCCCAGTTGCGCCAGTCGCCTCCGCGCATGACCCCGGATTTATCCCGTGAGGCGATAAAGCGGAGAATAAACCCGAATTTGCTGTGATCTATCCTTGCGCCGAAGAGCCCGAGACTCACGGGTTCGCCGATTATTGCCAGCAGTGGCGCGAGAAACTGCCGCGCCTTTTCCCTGTTCTCCGGCGTGTCATCCATCATCTGAAGACCGAGAGAAAAAAGCGCCACCGGGATTTTGCCGAGCGCTGTACGATGTTTTCTGGCAAAGGCAATCGACGCTCTCTGTGGTTTTCCCATAAAGATCGGTGTGCCGAGGATTACATACCCATAAGGGCCGATGTCCCTGACCTTCCGCGCGGGAACGATATCGACATCCGCGCCTGCCTGCGAAAGAACCTCTCCGATGACAGCAGCCACCTCCGCTGTCGAGCCGTACTTGCTCGCATATGCGATGAGAATCTTATCGGCCATATCAGTGTCCCCGATTACTATGATAATGACGGTATAAATCGATGATTATATGGTTTTAGGCGAGACCTGAAATAATGATATAATGAACACAATATAGTATAATCAACAGAGGTGTCAAGGAGTAATACATTGATGACACTCCCCATTTTTTAAGAATATTTTTTAGATGTTACTTCCTTTGTGTGCCCAAAGGAAGTAACCAAGGAAAGGGCGCCCCGTGAAAAGCCTTATTCCCCGGTCACGGACCGTTTTTCGGGAATGTGTGAACTCACGAGCCTTCGGCTCGCTCGGACAGCACCCATTCTTTTTCCGAAAACCGGTTGTGACCGCGGGGCTTTTCAACGGGTTTATAAATTCACAGGCTTAATGGTCTATATTCTCATTGTAACCAATGTATTACAGTACAATTCATCGTGGATTTTGGGGGATTACGAGGTAATGTGTTTCCGTACCCATAAACCATCACCCTGCTGGCTCCATCTCCCTGAAACACGCTCAGGGCGAGGGAGAGCCTTGATCCGGACTCGTGGAACAGCCCCTCTCACATTTATGGGAGTCACTATGGTATAAGGAGGGAGGGAATCAAAGGGTGAGGAAATACAGTAAATCTCCGGCGCTCATACAGCAGTATCAACGAAATATTCGGAAATTGCAAAGAAAAAACAGAATTTCTTGGACACCGGCTTTTAAAATACGTATATATAAACCGGTATAATCGGGGGAGAGAAACTCCCTGTACATCGTTAAAACCGTTAAGCATTCTGTTTTCAAGTCACATACACAATCTGCCCCATGTACAAACCATGTATTTCCCGGGAGAACGGCAATGAAAAGACGATCATTTTTCGGCGCAACGGCGGGAACAGCCGCGGCGCTGTCCGGAATCGGCGGCTGTCAGACACAGCCCCGGCAGTCCGGTCAGACACAGCCTCAGCAGCCGATGGCTGTCTGTGCGGATGGCAAACTGGCGGGAAAGACCCTCGAGGAGCTCCGCAGCAGCTACATGGCAGACCTCAACGAGTTCAAGGAATTTCAGCACAAGTATGTCGTGGACAAGGAGTACGGCGGATTCTGCCTCCATACGGACTGGGACGGTCCCCCGCTTTCCTGGGAAAAGCGCTCGTGGTACGAGGGCCGTGGAACGTGGACATTCTCGCACCTCTTCAACAGAATCGATCCGGACCCGCGGAATCTCGAAGCGGCGAAACGATCGGTGGATTTCGTCATGAAACATCTTCCCAAAGAGGATGTATTCTTCCCCGCCTACTATTCCCGCGAGGGGAAAGCCGGAGACCGCGAGGTCAACATCTACGGCGATATGTTCATCGCCACCGGCTTCTGCGAATACTCGAAGGCGAAGGGCAACGAGCAGTACTGGGACATAGGCAAAGACATCATGAAAAAGTGCATGCGTCTCTACGACCAGCCGGGATACAACAAAACCGAGCTGACCCCGAACGGAACACGTTCCCTCGGGCACTGGTTCATCACGCTCCATTTTATCACCCAGATGCTCGAAAACAGGGACGATCCCGAGCTCAAGGCGGTCGCCGACCGTTGTATCGAGTCTCAGATGAAGTATCACTACAATCCCGATTACGGCCTCTACAACGAGGAGATCAACCACGATTTCACCCGGCCGAACAACAGGCTCGCCCAGTACGGCAGTCTCGGCCATTCCTCCGAGATGCTCTGGATGACCCTGTACGAAGCGGTCCGCAGAAAGGACAAGGCGCTCTTCGACGAGAACGCGGCTCGGTTCAGACGGACGCTCGAAGTCGCATGGGACGATGTGTACGGCGGTGTGTTCATCATGCTCGAAAATGTCGATGAGAACAAGTGGGATGTCGGGAAAGCGGGCTGGGGCCAGATGGAAGACCTCAACGGGCTCATGTGCATCATCGAGCATACCGGCGCCGACTGGGCGAAGGAGTGGTTCGACAAGCTCCATACCTGGGTGTATGCGAATTTCCCGCTGAAACCGTACGGCCTCCCGCTCTGGCAGGACTACACCGACCGTAAAGCCGTTTTCGTGAAGGGTGATAAGGGCCGCCGCGCCGAAAACCTCCATCACCCCCGTCACCTCATGCTCAACATGGAGGCAGTCGAGCGCATCATGAAACGGGGCGGAAAGGTTTCGGGTGTCTTCGGAGCGTGACGGGATTCGTGGGAAAGCCCCCATGCTGTGGTCTTGGGGCAGACGGGATATCCAGGAGAGGGGGGTCTAAAAAGAAGTACCGAAGTGGTTTTATTCCGATGCAAGCATTGAGGAATTCTTTCCATGAAAGATCAAAGGGCATTCCTGTGAACGGAATGCCCTTTAAAGAAAAATGGGAGGCCGGTTACTTAAGTAACATCATCGATCTCGTCGTTACCTTATCTCTCATCATCAGGCGGGTAATATATACCCCGGACGAGACTGACTTGCCATTCTGGTCACGGCCGTCCCAAACCACCGAATGTCTCCCTGCCGGAAGTATTCCCGAGACCAGTTCACATATTTTCTGTCCCGCGACGTTATAGACGGCCAGATCGGCATACCCGGCTTCAGGCAGGGTAAAGTCGATCGTAGTGGCCGGATTGAACGGATTGGGATAATTGCCGGTTATGGAGAACTCCTCGGGCTGTGTTTCTTCCACCGAGGTGATCTTCTCGAATGTTTCAGGTTTGAAATCATAAATCACTATGTAATGGTTAAATACTCCGTACTGACTGCCTAAAGCCAGGTTGTTCTGTAAAGTATCCCATATGGCCCAGAGGTTATATGTAATTTTATTCCCGTCAAACGACCAACTGTAATTGTACGCATCCATTATCTGGAAAATGGGGGTTTCGATCGGAGCACCGGTAAGTTTGAATGGTTTCCGGCTGTAGAAATCATATATTTCCCCGCTTTTGGTACTCATGATAACCATGGTACGCTCTATATTGAAAAGGATCCAATCCCCATTCGGAGAATATTTGGGTAAAACGCAGAAGGGATATGAGCAAACAGCCTTCTGATCGACAAAGGTGATCTGTTCCGGCTCTCCTCCCTCGAACGGAATTTTCACCAGTTGACGGCTCTCGTTGATATATTTACTGGCGACAATATGCGAACCGTCCGGGCTGAATGTCGTTCCAATGTAAGGACTGCAGATTTTCGTCTGGTTCAGTATGTTTTGATTCCAGTTTTCATCCGTCAGAAAGCGGGTTTTTCCTGTCTGTGTATCATAGATCGCAGGAGCGCAGTGATGCTCGGCATTCGCCGGATCGTAATACGCACGGGGATCGATATTGATATAGCAGATATACCTGCCATCGGCGCTCCAGTCGTAATGTATTCCGTTCTTGACAACTTCCCGGTATTCATTCGTTGAAGGATTGAATGTCATGATGGAATACAGTCGATTCCTCGGACTGGAAAACGTCGAATCCGCATCCGAGTAAACATCGTAACTTCCCATGTCCTCATTTTCAAACACTATGGTGAACGATAATTCATTACCATCGGGAGTAAATTTAAGAGTCGTTTCATCAATGGTTTGTCCCCGGGAACCCTCAGGCAGCGGCTTGGTCTCCAGGTCAAAAATTTCAACCGGAGTACCGCCTTCCGAAGGAACGAGCCAGAGCTTTCTGTTCCTTCTTCCCAGAAAAACCATCCACTTTCCATCCGAGGACAGAATCGGGTTCCATTTTAAGTGATTCATCATGTAACCGACATTTTCGATCGGTGGGATGTATCCCCATGAATAGCCGTTATTGTCGATTACCTCAACCTTTTCGGATGGAATAAAATCCGCCGCGGCAGCGGTTGTGGCGAACAACATGATTGCAAGAAGAAAGAGATTCAATGCTTTCATTTCCTGTCTCCGTTTTTTGACGTATTATCGGGGAACGCTCCACCGACAATCAACAGTTCAAGATTTTCTCAGGTATTCATCCGGTGGAACTTCCCGTGATCCGTAGTCCTATCCGGTGAATCGCCGTTTAATCCCCGTCCCCAAAACGCGGAACCCTTTCCGCGGGCGATTCATGTTCATCCCTCATGTACCGGCAGCATACATGAGGATTCATCATTTAATGAGCATCATCCTCCTTGTGGCTGATAAGTTGCCCAACTGAAGATGAGAGATATATGTCCCGTTCGATACTGTCATTCCATAGTCATTCTTCCCGTTCCATACAATCGAGTATGTCCCCTGCTGCATCTCGCCTGCGACCAGCTCGCGGATTTTCTGTCCGAGCACGTTATAAACGGTCAGACGGGTGAATCCGCCGGAAGGGAGTGTAAACTGTATGGTTGTCGATGCGTTGAACGGATTGGGAAAATTTCCGGTCAGCGTAAAAGAATCCGGCGCTGTATCCGCTTCCGCCGAGGGGATTCTCAAAGCTTCCGAAGGAAGGGTGTTTTTGCACAGATAGAGTTTCTGTACCGGGCCGAGCCTGTCGGTGGTGGAGATGTAAAAACAAATCTTTTTACCATCGGAAGAGAATTTCCCGGAACACTGTGAGAGAGGTTCACCGGGGAATATTTCCCGGAGTGAGCCGCTCAGCGTGTTGAACGCTCCAAGAAAGGACCGTTCGGCCCGAATCCCGGTGAAGAGAATCCATTCCCCGTCCGGAGAACAATCGGTGACAATACGGGTTTGGACGGGATTGTCTTTCCCGGGGAACGTGAGTTGTTCGGGAGTTCCTCCCTCCCTGGGGATGCGGAAAATCTCAACGGAGCCGCCGGTGGATTCGCGTGAAAAATATATTTCCCGGTTTTGATCGGAAAAACAGGGTGAAAGAGCCGAACCGTTCATGATGACCCGGTCTTCCCCTGAGTTCAAATCCATGACATGAAGTTCCGGACTGGATTCCCTGACATACACGAAATACCGCCCGTCACGGCTCCATGAACCGGATCGGGTGTCCTCGGCGATAATACGTTTTTCTCCGGTTTCGATATTCACACATGCGATGATATGGAACGGGTCGTAGTCGGGGTATGATTTATTGTTGAGAAGGGAATCGTAAAGAAAATCGAAATCGGTTCCCTTTTCGCGGTCGAACACTTCGAGAGTGAACGCTATTTCACGCCCGTCCGGCGAGAAACTCAACGTTTCCAGACCGGCAAGAGTAAAATTGAATTTCGGCAGCCGGATATTTTGATAATTGTCGTATACCAGAACCGGCTCGCCGCCGCCGCACGGTATCATCCAGATGCCGTAACTCGGGTCCGAATAAGCGATATGGTTTCCGTCAGGAGACCATATGGGACACTTCTGGTTTCTGTCTGCCGCCTGGTATATGTCGCTCCATTTTCTCTCGTCCGGATTGTTCCTGTCGGCATCCCTGTAATTGTATGATATCTGCACAGTAACCGGTGTCGGAACATCGCTTTCGTTTTCACCAACCATGGCGGCCCCGAGCGGACTGACCGGCTCAAATCGGGTGAGTGACGTATGTGTGGAACCATCCGTGGTCCCGGAATCTCCGGAAATTACTGTATTATTTTCATGGTCGGCCGATATGATGTCATCACCGTTTTCACCGGGCTGATCGATGCTCCGGCCAATTGCGGTTATTCCGTCAGTGTTGTCCGCGCCGGTTTCGTTGTCGGTTACCGTTTCAGGGATTTTTTCCGGAATTTCATTTTCCCCGTCGGTTTCAGTCGTCTGCGGAAGCCGGAAAGCCGTTGCCGCATGAATATCGTCAGAAACGGTCGGTATTACGGCGCCGATGGTTTCAGTATCGGTCGGCGTGGCCCGTTCGATAACCGGCGTGTCCGTAACCGGATCGGAAACGGTTTTCGGCGGTGAATCCGCTGAACTTGCCGGTTTAAATGAAAAGTCTCCGGCAGATCGATCCGCTTCTGTGATTTTATCCGTACTTTTCTTCTTGTTTCTGCCTGAAATGTTACCGGAAGCAAAACTCTCGCTGACAAAACTTTTCCCCCGCAGCCCGATAAGGCCGGTCACGAAAGTGACCAGTGCACAGATACAGGAGATATACAGAACAATCCGCATCCCGGCTTTCAGCGAAAGCGTATGTGTTACATCGAGTATCCGCTCGATACGGCGTCTGAGGGATGAGGTAAAGGAAATGAATCCGACTCCGGTCGTCCGGATTTCATATCCCCGCGGATGATACCGCTTTGCCAGATGAGCGAGCCGACGGGCATACATCCGGCGATTATTGACCGAATTCATCACATAATCGTCGCATACAAAATCGCTTGTTTCGGTTATTTTCCGGGCAAGTATCCATAAAAGAGGCTGAAAGGGGATAATTATTTTGCTCGCTCGCGACAGATGATTCCATAACGGATCGTGCCGCTTCAAATGGGCAAGTTCGTGTAAAAACACTTCTCTTTCCGGCAGAGCACGCTCGTGTTTTCCCATGGGCAGAATTATGCGGGGTTTGAACAATCCCATGACGAACGGACTCGACGTATTGGGATTTTGCAGGACAATCGGGGTTTGAATACCAAGCTCGAAGGCTATCGATCCGCAGGTATCAAGGTAGGATTGTTTTGCCTCCACCGATGATTTCCGGAGATATACCAGGTAGAGATTTTCCAGTAAGAATTTGATGAGTAACAAAAACGACGCGGCTGACCACACCATCGTCATCAGAATATATACCGCGGCGCGCAATGCCTGACGGGAATCCATGCCGTGAACAGTTTTGCGGGATAACGGAGCAGGGGCGATATGCCGGGGAACAGCGGCAGTTTCTTTATGAGGAATGGATGTTTTTTCCCTGTTCCTGTCGAACACGGTCGATCCGATGCTCTCCTGTTTCAATGTGTTTACGGTCGCGTTCTCTTTTCTTTTTTCATAAACGATTGTGTCGGAGCTTTTCTTTCCGGGGATTTCGGAAGTTTTCTGTATGAGCCGTGTCCGCGGAGCAGGTATGGATTTCTTCGATACGTGAATCTGGGGAACATCGAATGTTACGCTTTTTATACCTGACCGGTGCAGAATGAACGACAGCGCCGGCGAGAGAAGCACGGCTGTCAGGAAGATGCGAAGAATGACCGATTGAACCGCCGCGCCCCTTTTTCTCATCGCATATGCAGCGAATAAACCAGTCGTGACGATGATGGTGGACTGAACAAAAAGGTTGGACCCGGTAACGACGGCGCCGTTGACGATATTTTGTAACCATTCAGGAAAGGGCATTCCCCACACGATTACTTATCCTTTTTTTCAAACATACGGAAGATTTTTTTCAGTTCTTCGACAGAAATATGTTCATGGCTGATCAGAGCCGATACGAGATTACTGACGGAACCCTGAAACATCTGATTGATGAAGTCACTGATTGCCTTCATTTTCACTCTGTTGTTATCGATCAGGGGGTAGTAAATATGCGTTCGATCCTCGACGGTAAACCCTATGGAACCTTTTTTCTCAAGACGTCTGAGGATAGTCTGAACATTTCTGTGATCTATCGGTTCAAACTCGTTTAATACGGTCGTTATTTCACGGGCTGTTGCACGCTTTTTCTCCCAAAGCACCTGCATGATTCTGACTTGAATCCGTCCCAGTTCTACATTAGTCATCCGATTATTCTCCTGTCCGCAAATACACACAGCGGTAAATCTATCTCTGTATGTATTTATTGTCAAGCCATTTTTTTTCAAATTATTTTTATGACTATTGATAATTGCTCATAACAATATTAATAATTATGTTATAATTTGTAAGAATATGGTGAAAAAGAATATTTTTTTTATGCCTCATCCTCCGAATCGGAGGCGTAATGGATTGTCCGTTCGCTGCCGGGAGCATGTAATACGGCGCTTCATGCCGATCCCTGACAGCGTGTATCACCGAATATTGTTTTTCTTAAAACATATTTATTGCTCCGGCGAATACAGAATGATACCGGAAGTAAAAAAACATGGATTCCCGCTTTCGCGGGAATGACGGCTTGGTGCGCAATTACACAGATTGTATCGAATCACCTTTATATGGCTCAATTTTCGAAATTTATTTCACTGTTTAATCACCGGAGCAATAACTGTTTATCGGAGGGGATTTTATGAATTGCCCCTCCCTGCGAAACGAATCACCATGAGTAATGACGGGGACAGCGGCAATGGGACAACACAGTATCTTCAATAAACCGTATATGCGGACGGCCGGCGCCGACCGGAGCAGCCGGTGCCTCTCCGATGACGGCACACTCGCCGGCATGACACCCGAAGCTCTCCGCGACCGGTTCCTCGAGGACCTGCTCGGGGAGTATCTGCCCTATCTGGAGCGGTATGCAGTCGATCATGAATACGGCGGATTCATGTGCAACGTCCGTCCCGACGGCACCCGTATCGATACGGTCAAGCGGGCATGGTACGAGGGACGGGGCATCTGGCTATACTCCTTTCTCTACAACAAGATCGAGGGAGAGAGACGGTTTCTCGAAATGGCGCGCAGGACGGTGGATTTTATCCTTGCGCTCAAACCGGAAGGAGATGTTTTCTGGCCCGCGACCTATACCCGTGAGGGCAAGCCGCTCTCGGAGGGCGAAATATACGGCGATCTCTTCATCGCGATGGGTCTTCAGGAATTCGCGAAAATACCCGGGAACGAACGGTACCGTAACGAGGCGAAAGCGATTCTCATGAAATGCCTCCGCATGTACGACCGTCCCGACTATCCGGGGAAACCGTTCCTGCCCGGCGGGCCGGACATCGTCGCTCCGCGCATGCTCGGCCACTGGATGTTGATGCTCCGGGTTTCCACCCAGTATCTCGAAGCGGGGCCTGACACAGATGTCGAAGGTGTGGCCGGACGATGCATCGATGCACTGCTCAACCACCACTATAATCCAGGATACGGACTCTTCAACGAGGTGCTCAACCATGATTTCAGCAGGACGGCCCCCGAAAATCCGTATTCACAGTGGTCGTACACCGGCCATGCCATCGAGGTTCTGTGGTTCATGCTCGACGAGGCGCTGCGCAGAAAGGACAGCGGTTTGTTCGATACCGCGGCGGACCTGTTCATGCGGCATGTCGAGATTGCCTGGGATGACGGATTCGGCGGAGTGTTCAGATCCCTCGACAATGTCATGAAAAATATCTGGACGCTCGATGTGGTGCTCCTGTTCCAGCTCGAAGCGCTCATCGGGTGTATGCTGCTGGTGGAACATACCGGCTCGCCGTGGTCGAAAACATGGTACTCGAAATTCTACCATTTCATCAGGGACAGATTCGAGCCGGTAAAGAGCGGTTTTTCCCCCTGGACATGCACCGGCGACAGGGCGGATACCCCGGCGGTGTTCAGCGCCCCACGCATCGGGAATTTCCACTATCCCCAGTGCCTCATCTACAACATCCTGTCGCTTGACCGGATGATACAGCGTGGAGGGATGGTATCGTCAGCCTTTGCATGACACCGAAACAATTAACCACGGAGACCTGCTGCGACGGTTCGCCAGCACGGCGAGCACGGAGGACACGGAGATAATAATCAATATTGAATGGATTATTCATACACCATATGGAACAGGGCTGAAACGTTTTACAGGAATCCCGCGGAGGATGTCATATGAAAAGAAACGTGGCATATTTTCTTGTGTTTGTGCTGTTTTTCGCTGTCCCGGCCCGGGCCGAGTGGCGTATGGACGAGTTCATGATCTTCCTCTTCGGAGCGAATAACCGTGCACCCGATGCCGAGCAGCGCATCAGGGCAATTGCCGATGCCGGCTTCAACATCATCGACGGCGACAGGGACAAGCTCGATCTCTGCAAAAAGTACGGTCTCAAGCTCCTCGTTCACGGGGTGAGTCCCGAAGATGCGCCCTCCACGGCAAAACATCCCGCGCTCTGGGGATACCATATCATCGACGAGCCGCTCCATAACCTGCCCGCGCTGCTCAAGCTTCACCGCGCCTACCGCGCGGCAGACCCCGATCATCTCGATTACTCCAATCTCATCTCCCTCGGCGGGGAGTATCTGAGCAGCTACATGGAAACCATTCAACCGAGAATCCTGAGCTACGACTACTACCAGTACTGGTGGGGCACCAACGGCCATTTCACGAAACTGGAGCTGTACCGTAAGGCAGCGCTCGATGCGGGAGTACCGCTCGTTGTCTTTTTCGAGGTCGACAGCAGCCCCGAAGCGCTGTGGGGGTCTGAATCGGGCAAAATTTCCTACCGTCCCGACAACCGCGAGCGAATCCGCGAGGGTGTCTATACGGCGCTTGCGTACGGCATAAAGGGCGTTGAATGGTTCTGGGCCGGTATGATGTTCAAGCCGGGGACATCGGAGCTCAACGAATGCGGGAAGGATGTCGCCGCCATCAACGCCGAGCTCAAAGTGCTCGGGCCGGTTCTCATGAAACTTCACTCGGTCGATGTGTTCCATACCGAGCCGCTGCCGCGGGACGCGAAGGCGATTCCGGAGGAGCACTGGATTCAGGTCTTCAGCCATGGTTATCCGGGGCTTGTGCTCGGCACATTCAAGGATGACAAGGAAATCGATTATGCCATGGTGTGCAACACCAACTGTGAGGGCAGACAGATCGTTGCGATGGAAATCCGCCGCAAATTCCCCGTGGCGAAAATCGAGAAATTCGACCGTAAGAACGGGACATGGATACCGCTCCCGATCACCGAGATACTGTCCGAAAAGAGCCGCAACAAGATCGCCCAGGCATACGATTTCTACATGTACTCCCAGAGAACCGGCGGCGACAATATCACCTATCGCGACATCAACGAACGGTGGACCGAAAAGGGCAGCGGCAAACAGCTTGTCGAATTCGAGCTCGCTCCGGGGGATGGAGAACTGTTCCGGATAACGAAAAACCTGGACTTCAAGACCATCCGCCAGGAAGGTAAAAACTACTGATAAAACTGGAGCTGGGTATATGAAAAGACGCTCGTTCATCGGCGCTTCCGCGGGAACCGCCGCAGTATGCGCCGGACTCGGCGGCTGTGAAGCGAAACCGCCGCAAACCTCCGGTAAAATGCCGCAGCATGAACTGTCGGTTCCCGGCAGCGACGGCAAACTGGCGGGATATACGCTCGAGGAACTCCGCGGCCTGTACCGCTATGACCTTTTCGACGATTTCCTGCCATTCCACGACAAATTCGTGGTGGATCACGAGTACGGCGGTTTCATGGTCACCGTCGACCGTGACGGCACCCGTCTGAGCACTGAGAAGCGGACATGGTATCTGGGGCGCGGCATCTGGGTCTACTCGTTTCTCTACAACAAGGTCGACAAAAACCAGAAATTTCTCGATATCGCCAGCAAAGCGGTTGATTTCACCCTCAAAAACAAGCCAAAGGGCGAATCCCGCTTCCCGGAAGCGTACTCGCGGGAGGGGAAGCCCCTTTCCGGGCCGGAAACCCGTGTCTACGGCGATCTGTTCGTTGCGAACGGCCTCTCCGAGTATTCGAAGGCTGTCGGCGATGACACATACTGGAACATGGCGAAGGACATCATGCTCCAATGCCTGAAGATATACGACAGCCCCGATTATCCTCCCGCCGGGAAGGATATTTTCGGCTGGGACCCGACCAAAACGAAGGACGCCGATGTACCTCTCGTTGTCCCCGCGCCGCGCATTCAGGGGCACTGGATGCTTCTCATGAGGCTCGGCACGCAGATGCTCGAGTTCAAAGCCGACCCCGAGGTGGAGGCGGTCATCGGGCGCTCGGTCGATGCCGTTCTCAACCACCACTACAGCCCGGAATTCAGGCTCGACAGCGAGGTGCTCAATCATGACATGACACGCCCCGCGGGAGACTGCGGGCAGTATGTCGACATGGGCCACTGCACGGAAACAAGCTGGATGATCATGTTCGAAGCGCTGCGCCGTAAAGACAAAACGCTTTTCGATACCGCTGCCGACCGGTTCCGCCGTCATGTCGAGGTCGCCTGGGACGATGTATACGGCGGCGCGCTCCACACGCTCGTCAACGTGGACAGGAACGAATGGTCGGTGTTCAAGGCGCAGTATCTCCATGCGGAAATCCTCATCGGCGCGCTCTGCATCATCGAGCACACCGGCGCCGGATGGGCGAAGGACCTGTTCGGGAAGACCTACACCTATGTCCGTGAGAAGTTCCCTCTCAAGCAGTACGGGTTCCCGCTGTGGATCGACTATGCCGACAGAAAGGTCACTTTCGAGCGTCACGCCAGCCGTGCGGAGAACTTTCATCACCCGCGGCACCTCATGCTCAATCTGCTCGCCATCGAGCGGATGATCGGGCGCGGCGGTAAAGTGTCGGATGTTTTCAGTGCATGATAACACTTTTATAGAGAACTTTTATGTTGAGAGGAGGATGCATACATGAACTGTTCATGGAAGACGGGTGTTTATGCCGCGCTGTTTATCCTTGTCACGACGGCGCTGTATGCCCAGAGCGGCGACCTCAAACTTCTGGACTGGCAGCCGAAAAGCCAGCTCGTGGTCAAGGAGACAACGATTCTCCGTCCCAAATTCCCGGTGATCGATATCCACAATCACCTCGGAAGGCTTAAAAACACCAAACAATATCTCGAGGAGATGGACAAAGCCGGAGTGGTGAAGTGCGTAAGCCTCGACGGACGGTCCGAGGGGGATTTCTACCGTGAACACCTTACCGTTTCACAGAGCGTGTCGAAAGAACGGTTCATCGTGTTTTTCTCCCCGGATTTCAGTAAGATCGACGAGCCGGACTTCGGCATCAAAGAGGCGGCAAAGCTCGAACACGCGGTCAAGCTCGGCGTACGCGGGATGAAAATTTTCAAAACGCTCGGTCTGACAATCAAAGACAAAAGCGGGAAGCTCGTGCCGGTGGACGATCCCCGTATCGACCCGTTGTGGGCAAAATGTGCCGAACTGGGTATCCCCGTCATGATCCATGTGAGCGATCCCAAGGCATTCTTTACCCCCGTGGACAAATACAACGAGCGGTATGACGAGTTAGGCGACCATCCGGACTGGTCGTTCTACGGCGATCAGTACCCCTCCAAGGAGGAGATTCTCGCCCAGCGGAACCGCGTATTCGCCCGTCACCCGAACACCATATTCATCGGCGCGCATGTGGGAACGCTCCCGGAGGAGCTGCACCAGGTCGGCATGTGGCTCGACAGCTACCCGAACTTCTATGTTGACATCTGCGCCCGGATCAGCGACCTCGGCCGTCAGCCGCGAACCGCCCGTAAATTCCTTATACAGTACCAGGACCGCATCCTGTTCGGCACCGACACACCCTGTGATGCCGAGGCATACCGGATTTACTACCGCTTTCTGGAAACGGACGACGAGTACTTCGACCCCGCGGGCGGGCATCATCGTCAGGGACGGTGGATGATTTACGGTGTCTATCTGCCCGATGATGTGCTCGAAAAGATTTACAACAAAAATGCGCTGAAAATTCTCGATATGTACAAGGGCCAGAAATGACGGTTGTTGGTGAATCATGCGGTCAGGCCGGTGATTTCGTGTGAAAACGATGCTCCGCGTCCCGGTGCGGGCGCTTGTCGAATTCACGCTCCGTTCGGGCGATATCGATCTGAGCTCTTTTGCCTCCTCGTATCCCGTGGAAGCCACACGTATCCACCAGAGAATCCAGCGGTCGCGGCAGAAGGAGTACATCGCCGAGGTTACCGTCTCCAGGCGTGTCGAAACCGATGAGTTCATCCTCGATATCGGCGGGCGGATCGACGGCGTCTATGTGTATCCCGACCGTGTCGTCATCGACGAGATAAAAACGACATCGGAGAGCTTCGAGACACTGGAGCGTGAAGAAAACCGTCTCCACTGGGGCCAGGCGAAGTGTTATGCCTTCATGTATGCCGAAGAGCACGATCTTCAATCCATCGATATACAGCTTACATACTGCCGGATCGATACGGGGACGATACATGAAATCCGCCGCTCGTTCGGGACGGATGAGCTCGGTGTCTTTTTCCGGGCGCTCGTTGCCGATTACCTTGCCTGGGCGGGAACCATCGCGGCATGGTGTGTCACCCGTGACGATTCCATACGGACGCTCGATTTCCCCTTTACGGCCTACCGCGCCGGGCAGCGCGCCATGGCGGCAGCGGTTTACCGGGCTGTCAGAGACAGCGGACAGCTCATCGTGCAGGCGCCCACGGGCATCGGCAAGACCATGGCGGCGCTCTTTCCCGCGGTCAAGTCCATTGCCGAAGGATTCACCTCGAAGATTTTTTACCTCACCGCCCGGACAACAGGAAAGACGGTTGCCGGGAAAGCGCTCGATGTCCTGCGTGAACGCGGCCTCAGGCTGAAATCCATCGACATCACCGCCAAGGAGAAAATCTGTTTCAGCCCCGGGAGCGCCTGTACCGGTGATGAATGCCCGTACGCCCGCGGTCATTTCGACCGCGTCAACGAAGCCCTCGCCGATGCCTTCACCCGTGATGCCCTGACCCGTGAGACAGTCATCGAGCTCGCCGGCAAGCACCGGGTATGTCCCTTCGAATTCTCTCTCGACTGCGCCCTCTGGCTTGACTGCATCATCTGCGACTACAATTACGCCTTTGATCCGCGGGTGTACCTGCGACGGTTTTTCTTCGAGGAGGGCGGTGACTATACATTCCTCGTGGACGAAGCCCACAACCTCGTCGACAGGGCGCGGGAGATGTTTTCGGCGGAACTGACCAAACAGCCATTCCTCGACCTGAAGCGGGCAGTCCGGCAAGATATCCCCCGTCTCGCCGCCCGTCTCGGAAGCATCAACACCCGTCTCGTCCGGGCGCGGAAACGGTGCGGGGAAGAAGGAAATCCGCTCGCCGATCACGAGCCCCCTGCCGACCTCTGTCAGCCGCTCAGGAAATTCGTCGCCGAAGCCGAATACTGGCTCAAACTCAACAGAAAAACGCCATTCCGTCAGGAGCTCATAAACCTGTTTTTTACGGTGACCGGTTTCCTCCGTGTTACGGAACGATACGATAAAAGCTATGCCACCTGTTATGAAAAAACCGGCAGCGATCTCACCGTGAAGCTCTTCTGCATGGACCCGTCCCCGCAGATGAGGGAAGCGCTCGGACGGTGCAGGTCGGCGGTCTTTTTTTCCGCAACCATGGTGCCGATGGAGTACTTCCGGACTGTTCTCGGGTGCAGCGATACGACGGATGAACTCATTCTTCCCTCGCCCTTCCCCAGCGAAAACCTCTGCCTGCTTATCGCCGACAGAATATCGACCCTCTACAGGAACCGTGACAGAACCATGTCCCCGGTGGCGGATATGCTGGTAACCCTCGTGCGCCAGCGGAAAGGCAACTACCTCATGTTTTTCCCCTCGTATGAGTATATGCTGAACGTCGCCGGGTTGTTCATCGAAAAAAACCCCGGCATTGACACCGTAATCCAGACACGGGGCATGTCGGAGGATGACCGTGACGCCTTCCTCGCGCGGTTCGGAGACGACAATGCCGAAACGCTCGCGGGTTTTGCGGTCTTGGGAGGAATATTCGGTGAAGGGATCGACCTCATCGGCGACCGTCTCACCGGCGCTGTCATAGTCGGTGTCGGGCTGCCCGGCATATCGATCGAGCGTGAGCTTATCCGTGATTATTTCAACGGCAATCTCGAAGCGGGTTTCGAGTTTTCGTACATGTATCCCGGCATAAACAAGGTACTGCAGGCGGCGGGCAGGGTGATCCGCTCCGAAACCGACCGCGGGGTCGTGCTCCTCATCGACGAGCGCTTCACGACTGCACGTTACCGGGAACTTCTGCCCCGTGAATGGCAGACGGTATGTGTGAAAAACGGTCAGGATATCCGTACAGCGCTCGAAACGTTCTGGAGCGGGCACTGTCCATGAAAACAGCCCGGTGAAGGCTATCCGGCATGTTCCAGCGCACTGAGGGTGTGACGTTACTCATACCGCTTCAGGTTTTCATGGAGCCGCTTGAGAAAAGCCTCGAAGCGGTCTCTCTCTTCCTGTGAAAAACCCTCATAGTATATCTCGGTCATCTCCCGTGAGATTTCCACATACAGTTTCTGAAACGATTTGTCTTTTTCGGTGCGCCAGATGAGAATTTTCCGGCGGTCTTCTTTCGAGGGCTCTCTGCGGAGGAATCCGTTCTTCTCCAGCCGGTCCAGCATGCTGGTCAGCGTCGATTTGCCCAGGGAGGTCTTTTTCGCCAGATCATGAATGGATATGCCATCGTTACTCCAGAGGACGAACATGATCCTTCCCTGAGCGGGATTGATCTCGTCGATGCCGTGTTCCTTGAGCATGCGTTTGAAAATCCGGCCCGACAGGTGATGGATTTTCGACATGAGAAAACCGCCCTGACGTTGCTTTTTCATGTCGTTTTCTTCAATTACCATTTCATCCCCCGATTTTCGCTGAACCCTCCCGCAAGCAGGGAATATAATATTTTCTCGCCGTTTATACTACCATCATGCGCCGAAAGTGATTTCAAATGCGCCGCAGCTTTTATGCCAGCCTTTCCCGAAGGACGGTACGACTCTCAAAACCTTATATTCCTCACCGTCGACGCCGTCATAATAAAACTGAATCCAGCTGTCCTCCCACAGCATGTGCCTTATTTCCGGGTCGTCGACTATTTCTATCGTTCCACCCAGCAATAAACCATGAATTTCTGAGAAGTTGCAGTAGTACAGACAGGCCTTCGGATTAACGGCGATCTGGCGCATTTTAGGGGAAGGCCTGTTTGTGGTCAGATAGACTAAAAAGTCGTCCCGGTGATGGTTGAAAAAATCGCTCAGCCGCGGAAACTGCCTCCTGTTGCGCAGGTTGCCCATGGCGCGAATCTGCGGATACCCGTGCTCATCGATGGTTGACACATACACGAGATCAGTGGATGCCATGAGTTCAAGGCAGACTTCCCTGATTGTCCGTTCGTTCATGATTCCTCCTCTTTTTAACCATAGCCGGTGTTATCTGAAAAAATACATTAACTACTTCATCATAGAAACTATTTCACCACGGAGACACGGAGAACACGGAGTAGGGATAATTCATGAATTACTCCTACAACGTTACATCGGTCAGGTACGAAAAACAAATCCGCGAAAATCTGTCCGATCCGCGTCAATCCGCGTTCTATTAATTCTTCGGAATAGTTGAGATTACATGGTTATATACAGAAGAATCAGGGATTGCGCTGAAACAGGCCCGCATCGAGCCCGTATCCGGTTGTTTTTTTCACGATGTTCATATATCGGAACGGTATATCCAGATCGAGCCCCTGACCTTTTTCGAGCTCTATCTGACCTGTTTTTTCGACATTATCCTCGATCCACGTTATTTCCGGGCCTGTGTCGCTCAGAGTGAAATCCGGTTTGCAGACTCCGGAATAGGATTGAAAATTACTGATAATGCAGTCATGGAGTCGATAGGTGTTCCTGTTTCCCTCGCTCCGCATCCATGCAAACCGGCAATTGGTGACGATATTGTGATGAAATTCAAAATCCTCGGCGGTCTGACAGAGCCAGACTCCCGATGTATAACCGCCGTCGACGATGCAGTGGGTCATGGAATTCCCTCTGCTCACATTGCCCCCGGCGTTCCAGAAGACCACGGCATTTGAGCAGCGATAGAACACGCAGTGATCCACTTTAAGGCTGTGACCGTTCGCCAATATCGCCACATTCGAGGCGATGACATGCTGGTCGCAGAGAAACATGCACTGGGATACGACGAGGTCTTCGAGGTCTTTCCCCTCGCGGAAAATCGGATAGTACAGGATTTTCGGAGCGGGGCTTCCCGTGAACCTGAGCCCCCGGATGGTGACATGGCTGGCCGCCACTTTCAAACCGGTCACTTCGATCATCTGATTCTTGTTGTTCGAGAATTCAGGGTATTCGGATGAAACGATTACCGGCATCGATTCGGCTTTCCAGCCGGGATCGCCGGGAAGAACAGCGGCTTCGACAATCAATCGCTCATTTTCGGAATATGCCCGTTTATTCCCGATTGTGGCAGGCTCCTCAAGCGAATATATTCCGGGGGCGATTTTGATGACGGACGAGCCGGGACCGGGGGCGCTGTCGATAATTTCAAGCGCCCGAGGGATTGTTTTCAACGGCAACTGCGGCGAACCCGGATTGGAATCTTTCCCGTGTCTGACATCGACATGGAGGACTTCCGCAAACACCGTGCTGCTGGCCAAAACGGCGATTAACAACAGTATCATGTGCCAGGTTGTATTCATGGTTTCCTCTCTCTGCATTCGGGTGTGGAATTGAGCGCGCTAAAAACAGTACCATATAAGATAGTTCTATATAGAACTATTGTCAAAGGAAATTTTTTTCGCGATCATTTTTTTCTTGACAAATAATGAAACTTTTTATACTTTATCTGAGAGTGTAAATAATTACAATGACCGGCGCGGTTTTACCGTGATTACACCATCAATCGCTCTATGAGTATCTGGTATGTCCGCTCGTCTTTCAGACCTTGAAGTCCTGGTGCTCGACTGCCAGGCAACCGGCGCAAATCCCGAAAAAGGGCATCTGCTCGAAATCGGCTGGGCGCCCTTTCGGGCCTCGGAAACGGGAAATGAAACGCCCTGTCCCGCCGAAAGCTGCCTCGTCGCGCTGCCCGATAATGCCGATATACCCCGTCAGGTAACCCGTATTACCGGCATCACCCGTACCGATCTTGTTTCGGCGGATACACCTGCCGGTGTATGGGAAAAACTTGACGCAGCCGCAGATACAGTGGCAAAAGACGGTGGTTTGAAAACATGCCCGACAGTCATCCATTTTGCACGGTTCGAGGAACCATTCCTGCGGCATCTTCACGGGCAGAATTCCGCTCATACTCCGTTTCCCCTCGATATAGTGTGTACGCACGAGCTTGTGATCCGTCTCCTTCCCTACCTGCCGCGCAGAGGACTCAGGGCGATTGCCGGTTATTTCGGCTATTCGGTCGCCGAGCTCCGGCGGTCTGCCGACCATGTTGACGCCACCGCGTTCATCTGGAAAAATCTGCTCGACCTGCTCGAGGACGAGCACGGTATAACCACACTCGATGAACTGCGCGAATGGCTGTCCAATACCGAAGCTTTTCCACGGTCGGGAAGATTCTATCCCATGAATCCCGGACTCAGGCTCGATGTACCCGATGTGCCGGGAGTATACCGGATGCTCCGCTCGAACGGCGATGTTCTCTATGTCGGTAAAGCGCGCTCGCTCAGGCGCCGTGTCAACAGCTATTTTCAGAAACGGAACGGCCACGGCGAACATATCCTCGAGATGCTGACACAGGCGGTAAACATCGATGTGACCGTCACCGCATCGGCCCTCGAAGCCGCAGTCCTCGAATCGGACGAAATAAAACGTCTCTCGCCCCCCTACAACATCTCGCTCCGTGACCGTGACCGGACAATCTGGTTCTCCTCGGACGACCTCGTGCAGTTCAGCGAACGGGCCGACGAATATCATCCTGTCGGGCCGCTGCCTGCGAAGGAATCACTGGCGCCGCTCGCACGGATTGCCGGGCTTGTCGAACACGGCGGTATGAACGGTCAGTTCGATGAACAGGCCTGCTCCGGGGCGCTCGGAATACCGGCCCCGTACATCCCGGATATCGATTGTTTCCGGTCGGGATTCGATATGTTTCTCCGCCGTCACAGCGATATGCTTTCGGAGAAGACCGGGATACAGGCGCTTTTTCGTCTCGGGGCGCACCTGTGGAGAGAACGGATCAGGGAATTATCTCCGGAAGAATCCGATGAAAACGGCACAGGCTCCGATATGGAAACAGCCGCCGCCGATGAAGGGATACCCGCCGAACAGCCATCATGGACATCGGAATCGACAGTGGATGCCCTCGAACATGTCATCATCCGCGGGGCGCATGCAGCCCGCCGCGCGCGGTGGTTCTGCCTGCTCTCTGAATCATCCCTTGCATGGGAAGCGGAAAACTCCGCACACCGCCGTAAAAACCTCGTCGTTTTCGAGAAAGGCTCGCTTATCTACCGAACGGATCTGGCCTCCGGGAAAGAAGCCCATATTCCTCCCGGGTACAAAAGGCAGTTTCAGGAACGCCGTCAGAGCTTCACTGTCGCAACCTACGACCGTATGCGCGTTGTGACCACCGAACTGCGCCGTCTTGTCGCCGGAAGCAGAAATATCGAGCTTCGCCTCGGTCCCTCATCGATACTGCACAACGAACACCTCGAACGGACGCTCGAATGGGTGTGAGACCACTTTTTCCCTTTTCCGTACATTCATAGAATATTATGCAGCCGGGTTTCCGAATAGATAAAAAAATAAGTGTATATTTTCATGTCCGGCATTGAAATGCCGTGCTGCTTTCGAGAAGTCCCTGACGAAACTCTTTCAAACCCGCGATGAGACAGATTAGTGACGGAGACATTTTTCGATAATTAAACGCAGGCTTATCTCCGGATAATTCATATATGTATGAATCTCTCGAAAACGGGATACTCCCGGTAAGGGTTTTCCCTTGTGTTTTTCAACACACGGCGTTTATTTACTGTATTCGTATCAGAGTTGTAATACTTACTGGTCATCATGACACCGGACAGTGTAATCATATCCTGTATTATTGATAATTTTTCAACCTTTTCACAAGGAGACAGGTGATGGGAAAGCATGGTTCATCATTCATTGGCATTACTTTCCTCGTAATGGCGCTCGTGTTCTGCGTTACAGCTCCGGCTTCGGGGCAAAAAGCTTCGGCGACTCCTCCCGATGACGGCAAGCTGAATATTATCGCTTTCGGTGCACATCCGGATGACTGCGAACTCAAAGCTGGCGGGGTGGCCATGCTCTGGGCCAAGCAGGGGCATCATGTCAAATTCGTATCGGTGACAAACGGCGATATAGGTCACTGGAAAATGGCTGGCGGCCCCCTTGCGCAGCGACGCGCCGACGAAGTACACAAGGCGGCGGAGATGTTCGGCATCGTGACCGAAGTGCTCGATAACCACGACGGCGAGCTCATGCCGACTCTGGAAAACCGCAAGATCATCACCCGTCTCATCCGTGAGTGGAAAGCGGATATCGTGCTGGCGCCCCGCACGAACGATTATCATCCCGATCACCGGTATACGGGGATTCTTGTCCAGGATGCCGCGTTCATGGTCACCGTACCCTTTTTCTGCCCGGATACGCCGCACCTGACCAAAAATCCCGTGTTCATGTATTTCTCTGACGGCTTCCAGAAGCCTGCTCCCTTCAAGCCCGACATCGTGGTTTCTACCGATGATGTCATCGATACGAAGCTCGCGGCGCTTGCCCAGATGGAATCTCAGTTTGTCGAAGCCGGTGTCAGCGGAAACGAATCAATGATTCCGAAAAACGAAACGGAACGTGCGGCGGCATATAAACGTGTCAGCGACGGCTTCAGACGGGGATTTGTAAGAACAGCCGATCAGTACCGTGACTTGCTGACCAAACTGTACGGCGAGGAAAAGGGAAAGAATGTGAAGACCGCGGAAGCCTTCGAGGTCTGCGAATATGGACGCCGTCCCTCGGAGCAGGACCTGAAAAAGCTCTTCCCGTTTTTCGGGCAATAATGTCCGGAAGGCGGAGCATGTTTTCTTGACCTTTCCCACGGATTAATTTAAACCATTGACCGTTCCAGCAACAGGTTATCCACATACTCATACGAAACAATGAAAGGAACCGTTCATGACTCGACAACCTTCACGACGAACATTCCTGAAAACGGCTGCAGCAGCGGCAGGCGCTTTCTCTCTCGGCGGGCTGATCCCCTCAACGGTCTCAGGCGCCAACGACCGTATCAATTTTGGTGTTATCGGAGTAGGAGGCATGGGCTCGGGCCATGTCAACAGTCTCGTGGGGCGCAGCGCCGATGATAATATACAGGTTATCGGAATATCCGACTGCTATCAGCGCAGAATCAACAAAGCTGTTGGCATATGCAAGGAAAAGGGCTTCAATACCGAAGGGTATCTCGACTACCGCAAGCTCCTCGACCGCAAGGATATCGACGCCGTTCTCATAGCGACTCCCGACCACTGGCATTCGAAGATATCCATTGAAGCCATGGAATCCGGCAAGCATGTCTACTGCGAAAAACCCATGACCCTGACCGTCGAGCAGGCAATCGAGGTCCGCAATGCCGTGAAACGGCTCGGGAAGAAACTCCAGGTCGGCCCGAACTACACGGCGGACGATCAGTTCTGGAAAGCCCGCGATGTCATCAAGGACGGCCGTGTCGGCAAGGTCACCTGGGCGCAGGGAACCTACAACCGTAATCCGAAGTCCGACGGCGCGTTCGGGGCGCTCGGTACCATCAACGAAGCCGCAGGTCCCTACGAAAAGGGAGACAATTTCATCGACTGGGATCAGTGGCTCGGGTGGAAGTATAACCTTGCCCCGAAAATCCCCTGGAATCCCGATCATTTCTTCAGGTTCCGCCGGTATTTCCGGTACAACGGCGGCGTGGCGACCGATCTGCTCTATCACCGTCTCGCACCGCTGCTCATTTCGCTTGCCGGCGAAAACGGCGAGTATCCGCGGCGGGTCAACGCGAGCGGGGGCCTCTATATCAAGAAGGATGGCAGGGATGTTCCCGATGTATTCATGATGACCGTCGACTACCCCAGCGAATACACCGTGTTCCTTGAAAGCGTGCTCACCAACGATACGCAGATACCGACACGGATTTACGGGCAGTATGGCACCATCGAATTCAACGGTATGCCCGTCATGGAGGGGAACGGCTCGTATGTCAAGGAGTTCAGGGATTTGAACGGCGGCTACGATAAAGTTACCGTACACGCCGAAAACACCCGTGACCTCGAGGGCAATTTCATCGACGCCATCCGTAAGGACGAAAAGCTCTTCTGCAATGTCGACCTCGGCTGTACGACCATGGTGGCGATCAAGATGGCTGTCGAATCGTACCGTCAGAACAAGACCTTCCTCTGGGATGCTCAAAAAGAGACGGTGATTCCGGGATAACCGGTTCAATAAGCCGGTGAGAAACCATATCCGGTGGAAATCATTTGAGGGCGGGATTCTACCGAAAACGGGTTTGCCGTGAAACGCAGGCCCGTTTTTGTATTGCATTTTACTGTAAATAAGAGTATTATATGGGAAATTTTCTCCACTCTTTACCACTGTCAGTTACGTTTTACAGCGTGCGTAAAAAATATTTTCGTGATTAATCAAATTTTTAAATGAATATCGATCACTTTTACGTTGTATATGTAGACGGAACGCGGTAGAAGTGATTATTCAGCAGAACGTCGAAAGAAAACGAAAGTTGGAATTTAGAGAACCGAAAAATCTGATAAATTCAGAAAACCAATAACTCGTAACATGCGAGGCACAGACGCCGTGAATACAGACGCCCTTGTAATCGACGATGTATCGAAGAATTTCGATGGTGTCAAGGCAGTGAAAAATCTGAGCGCGCGGCTGCCGTCAGGCTGCATATACGGTTTTATCGGCCCGAACGGCGCAGGGAAAACGACCACCATCAGGATGATCATGAATATCATACGCCCCGACAGCGGCAGTATTTCGATTCTGGGAGAGTCCGTATTCGACCGTATCCGGGACAGAATCGGATACCTGCCCGAAGAACGGGGTTTATACCGCAAAATGACCGTGAAAAACGTCCTCTCCTATATCGGCAGCATCAAAGGAATGAACGAAAACAGTCTTCGGCAGGCAATACCTTACTGGCTCGGGAAAATGGATCTCGCCCGGTGGGCCGATAAAAAAGTGAACGATCTGTCACGGGGTATGCAGCAGAAACTTCAGGTCATTGCCACAGTGATCAACAATCCCGACCTCGTGATTTTCGATGAGCCGTTTTCCGGGCTCGATCCGATAAACCTCGAACTCGTCAAGGGTATCATGCTCTCGATTCGCGAATCGGGCAAGACTGTTATCTTTTCGACGCACATGATGGAACATGCCGAGAAGCTGTGCGATTATATCCTGCTCATCAACAAGGGTGAAAAAGTCATCGACGGCACACTCGATGAAATCCGCTCACGATATACTTCCAATATCGTAAGCCTCGAAATCGAGGGAGACACATCCTTTATCGGCAGTCTTCCAATGGTCATGAAAACCATGCCGGCCGGCAGACGTATCGAAGTCGTTCTCAGGGAACAGACCGATCACCAGGACTTTCTCCGCACGCTCATGGAAAGAACACGTGTCCGTGCATTCGAGATAAAAGTTCCTTCGCTCCATGAAATTTTCATTCACCTTGTGGGGAACAGCCATGAACAGAATTCTTAAAGTAGCACAGCGGGAGTATATCGAAACGGTCAAGACCAGGACTTTCCTGATAGGTATATTGTTCACGTTTGTGCTGATGGGGCTTACTTTTCTCGTATCGATAAAGCTTCAGGAGAAAAGCAGGTCTGGCGCTCTTCCCGACAGGCATATCGTGGCGCTCAATAGTTCACCCGGGATTTCCGAACAGCTCGAAACCGTGTTTAGCGGTTATAATGCCTCGCATCCACAGCGAAAGCTGCTCTTTGAACAGGAAATTGTCAGGGATCAGACTATCGAATCAAGGACCGAAAATCTCAAGAGAAGCGTGCTCGACGGTAAAATCGACGGTTATGTCATCATCGACGGGAATGTTATCGAGGGCGACGGCGGAGTCCGGTTTTATTGCGTGAAGGTTACTGATTTCGAGCTGTTTTCCAACGTGCAGCGTCTTGTCAACGATGCGGTGTTCAACAGCCGTCTGCGCCTCAATAATCTGTCCCCCGAGCTGATCGGGAAACTGCGTCGGTGGGTGCCTGTGGAACAGATCAATCTCCGGGCGAAAACTGAAAAGAAGCAGAACGAGTTCGTTGCCCTCATGATGCCGTTCTTTTTCATGTTCCTCATGTTCATGGGAATTGTAACGACGAGCCAGGGTCTGCTCATGAGCGTAATCGAGGAGAAATCGTCACGGGTGATCGAGATTCTCCTTGCCTCGGTAAGCTCGTTCCAGCTCATGACGGGCAAGATACTCGGACAGTCGGGCGTAGGGCTGACGCTCGTCAGTATCTACGCGGTCACCGCTTTTGTCACGGCTCATATCCGCGGTTTGAATATCATGATGAGTCCCGGCATATTTTTATATTTCATTCTGTTCTACATACTGGGTTTCCTGCTTGTTTCATCGATACTCGCGGCGATCGGCTCCGCCTGCAACGATATCAAGGAAGCGCAGAGTCTGATGGGGCCTGTGACAATCACGCTCATTGTCCCGATGGTTGCCTGGTTTTACATTGTCCAGAGGCCGGAAGGCATGCTGGCGGTTGTGCTCTCGTTCATTCCGATCACGACACCGATGGTCATGATTCTCCGCATGGCGGTCCGCCCCGATCTTCCGATGATTCAGATAATCGGGTCCATAGCGCTTCTCGCGCTCTCAGTCCCCGCGGTAATGTGGGCGGCATCGAAGGTTTTCCGCACCGGCATCCTCATGTACGGCAAACAGCCGAGCATAAAGGAGCTTTTCCGCTGGGTGCGCTCGGAGTAAGTGCAGGTTTTACCTTGACATGTGTGTTTCATGAATAGACGAGGGGTGGTGCAGACTTCAGGCAGCCACCCCTTGTCATGTATGTCATACCACGTTGCTATTGAATAAGTCAAGCCTTACAAATTATTTACGATTTTAGATTTACGATTTGGGATTTTTAAACTCATTCAAACCGTATTTCGTAAGTCGCACATTATTTATGTCGATCTGAATGTATGTTTGAATCAGTATCCCCGTTCCCGGTAGAGTTCATGCATACGGTGCATATGTTCGGTTCCGCCTCTGATCGCGGCGGAGAAAAACACACCCGGGACGTCGCCGGTACGACGCAGCATTTCCTCCACGATTTCCATGCAGGTCGCCCAGAATATCTGGTTGAGGAGCGGGCCCGAGGTCGGGCATATCTTCCGCTTGAATCCCGGCACGGCATAGAGACCGTAGGTATCGCACATGCGCCCGACATGGACATCGGCCTCTTTGGGAACGGTGCGTCCTTCGGGAATCTTGATGTCACGGGTCATCGGTCCCATGGAAGCGACCTTCATCCCGCAGCTTCTGAATGTGTCGAGATTCCTGAGATCGACTTCGTCGTCCGGCTCGAAAATTCCCATGATCACCAGATCGTTCGAAGTCCCCTTGAAATCGCCATCGGGGGAAACAAGCCTGCCGTCCTTCATGTGGATACCCTGTGTCAGCGCGAGACCGCCGCGCCGTGTGTTGGCTTCCACTGAAAGCGAGTTCTCATACCGGCTGTAGACGTAGACTTTGCCGCCTTTGAGGACCGAATCCACGGCCATTGCGGCAATATCATGAATGGTGCCCAGCTCGGCGCCGATCATTTCGATCTGGAGCACGAGCTGTTCGAAGTAATCGTCCATGACCGGGTTGTTGAGGCTTATCCACTCGACCGCATTGCCCGACAGCGGGGGTTCGTCGCCGCTCACATCGAGCGATTTTCCGTCCCGGGCGAGAATACGGCAGGCATCGCCCACCATCATCCAGAAGGTTGTCATGCCGATAATGCCCGAAGCAGGCCCGATGGGAGCGGGCATGCCGGGGACATGCATGATCGCGCCGAGCGTGTCCATGGTGTTGTCGATCCAGATGTCGGCGTACGGCCTGATTCTCGTTTTCGCCCCCTCGCGGACTATCAGGTGGGAATTCCGCGCATCCGATCCCCAGGGTACCGGCGCCCCGATAATAAGAACACCCTTTTTCTTCTGTTCCTCGAGTGACTCCCCCCAGATGTTGACGAGGAAGAGGTCGCCCTTTTTGGATTTTTTAGGATCGTACCCTATGGTGAAGATATTCGGAACACCGTTGCGCTCGGGGAACAGATCGAAAGTGGTGCTGTGCCCCGTGTCCCAGTTGTACCAGCAGGTGCCGCTCTTCATGACCGTCCGCGCTATGGCATACGAGGCTTCGAGCAGGTTCTCCGACTGGGTCTCCCGTATCCACAAGAGCATGTCGCGCACTTTTTGGGTATATCTGATGGCAAGCGGAATCGGAAGCTCCGGGCCGGGAACGTGCATTCCCTCGCCGGGTTTTTCGTGGAGTGCGGCATCCACGCCCGGATAATTGTAACGAAGATCGTCGGAAAAAAGCTTTGCCGCCATTCCTGTGACACCCGCCAGCGAAAGCGGGATAAGCCTGAATGCATCGCGTCGTTTCATACAGCTCTCCTTTGGTTAATAAATTCCGGAAAAACCTATGATATGAATGTGCTACCATAGACCCTGGGACATTATTGATACTTAAAACTGTGAATTCGTAAAGTAAAAGAATATAATCATCGTACCTGATACAAAAAATATAATTCAAATCCGTGTATATCCGCCCAATCCGCGTAAATCCGCGTTCCATTGAATCCTGTGAATAGGTAGGAATATCGCTGACCCGCGAAAACTTCATTGCCGTTCCATGAAAATGTTTTATTATTACATATTATCTTTCCATGCCGTCATAAACCTTTATTATAAGGAGCAAACTCATGAAACGACGGGAAACGTTCAAGCTCATTCCGCTCGCATTTGCCGGTATGGGTGGTACATCCTTCAAAACCTCCGCATTCGACAAACCACCGCTTCCTCCGCGTTTTGAGGGCCCGGGACCGCTCTCGCTCACCTACACGAGAAAAGTGATGGACTTGCTGAGAAGGGTGCGTGCAACCCAGTCCGACAACATTCTCGAAGCCGCCTATGCAATCGCCCGAACGGTGGAAAAAGGACACCGTGTCTGGAGCTGCTGGGACCTCGGCCATACGAACGCGGCAGACCTCTTCCCCGGCCGTAACGGCCAGCCGGAAATTCTCACCGCCGGGTACGATAAGGACAAGGTCAAGGACGGCGACCTCGTGCTTGCCAATTTTCCCTGGCCGGCGGGATACATCGAGGACATCGCCAGGCGCGAACTCTTCATCGTCGGCGGGCCATGCCCCTGGGGCGGCGATGTCATGGGCTACGAGAACATCGTCCCCGACATCCAGAAGCTTAAAATCCGGCCGTTTGCCGATATCTGGATCGAAACCAACGTCGACCACCTCGGTGCGCAGGTCAATATACCGGGATCGCCCGCGCCGCTCGGCCCGGAATCCGGCCCGCTCAACGGCACCATACTGTGGATGATGGTCGCGGACGCCTGCCGTATCCTCGCCCGCAACGGCAAATCGGCAGCGGTCAAGGGCGATGAGCCAAAACTGTCCGGTGACCGGGTGCCGTGGGTCAATCTCGACAGGCCGCTCATGGACGACTACTTCGACGAGGTCATGCGCCAGATGGAGCTCGTGGGCTCCGAGCTGGGCGATATCAGGAAAATGGCGAACATGGCGGTCGACACCCTGCTCGGCGGCGGGAAAGTTTACTTCTACAGCCGTTATTTCGATTCCCTGGCGGGAGAGGCAACGGGACGGCGCGGCGGATTTTTCTTCGCCCGCGGGCTTGCCGATGGTAACATAAAGGAGATCACTGCAAAGGACTGTGTCATCATGGGAACCTACAAACCGGACGACGAAGCCGACCTCAAAAACCTCGACACGTTCAAGGAACTCGGCATGAGAGTCGCCTCGATCGGGCCGGTATCGCGCAACCATGCGCTCCCCCAGGGACGGTGCGTGTTCAAGGAAACCGAGGTGCATGTGGGGAGAATCAGTGACACGTACGGTCTTTTTGCCATTCCGGGATTCGAACAGAAGGTATGCCCGACTTCGGGGATTCTCGCAACCTCGATTCTCTGGGTGATGAGCACAGAACTTGCCGAGGAGATCATCCGGCGGACGGGCAACACGCCGGCAATCCATTTCAATGGCGCTCTCACCTGGGGGAACGCTTACAATGCGGAAATGGGCACACTCGCAACACAGCGCGGGTACTGAACCGTATGGAACACGGAATATCGCGGGTCGGACAAATTGACACGGATTGATTTCGTATCTGACCGATGTATCATTTGCAGGGGTGATTCATGAATTGCCCCTGCATTTTATTTTCTGTTAATGAGCTGCTGAAATATCTCGCGGATATAGACCCACCCGAGAACGCCGACTATAATGAGTATGAGCGATACCAGAATCAGGGTCTGGCCGCTCACAGCAGGTTTTGTGTTCTGTTTGGTCGGTGGGAAATGACTGAATCCATGTCTGGAAGGTGTAATGCTGTCCTGGTTTATTTTTCTGCGGCCAAGTGCGTACAGGTAAAATGCAAAAGGCACGACAAGCAGAAACAGCGAGATGAAGACCGTATCGATGGTTGAGACGGATTTATGATTTTCCGCCGGTACGGTTTCGCCGCTTCCCTGTGCAACAGAAACTCCTGCGTACAGAACACCCGGCACAACAAGAGTCAGCACGATAACGGCAGCCCTTGACCATAGTCCCGTAAACCAAATTCTCCGGTTGTTCATTGGAAAAACCTCATGTATCCATTTCAACAACCCGCCGCACAGTCATGTACGCTCACAAACCGTGAACCGTTATCCATGGTATCCCGGCTGTTCCCTGACAGCCTCGATGAAGGCGAGCATGTTTTCGAGAGGGACATCGCCCTCGACCGCATGCGCCGGGGCGAGGATATAACCGCCATTCCCTCCGAGCCCGATGAGCCGTCCTACCTCGCGACGTACATCATCGGCAGTCCCGTACGGCAGCGTCCGCTGGGTTGACAGGCCACCGAAAAAGGCAAGACGACCACGGTACCGGCCGATGAGCATGGCCACATCCATCACCTCGGGCTGGAACGGGTTGAAACAGGAGAGCCCGATTCCGGCAAGATCGTCGAAAAGCTCGTCCACATCGCCGCAGGAATGAATCATGACATATTTCCCGGCTTCGCGCACGACGCCATACATCCGCCCGAGCACGGGGAGGATGAACTCGCGCCAGACGACCGGCCCCATGAGCAGACCGTGCTGCTGCCCCCAGTCATCGCCGAAATAGACAGCGTCGATGTCGTACCTGAGCGCCTCCCCGATCTGCGCGATATTGTAATCGGCGATGGCCTCGAACAGGTCGCGGACGAATCCGGGATGGTCGTAGAAATCCATGAGGAGATTTTCCATGCCGCGGAGCGTCCACGCCCGCTCGAAAAGGGAAAACCCGATCTGGTACACCCTGAACCGGTCGCCGTACCGCCCGATCATGCCGGGAATCCCCTCGAAAAATCTACGGTCGAGCGGATCGGGGAATGTGTAACCCCGTAGTGTCGGCTCATGAAGCACCTGTCCCCGGACAGCGCCGATGTCTTTGTCGATGCTCCTGTCCCATACGACGCCGAACACGTCGCGGACGCAACTGTCCCCGATATCCTCGAAAAAACCGATATCGCTTCCGAGACCGAGCACATGGCTGCCGGTCGCATTCATGATATCGTCGTGACCGTAGTGCGCGACGAGCTTTTCCCGTGCTTCCGCGGTGAACGAGAACGACCACGGGACGTACGGGGGCTTACCGCCGTCGAGCACCGTCCGTATGACTTCGCGTTTTGTCATGATATGTCCTGAAATATGGTGGAATCGACAGATAAAAGTTAACCACAGAGGCACGGAGACCACGGAGAGAAAGGTAATGGATAAGGAGGCGCGGAGCAAGGGGAAGATGGGGGGAAACAAAATGGGAATTTTCCGTCAGCAACCATATATCATCACAACGTGTGCCGCTCCTGGCGGCGTTTTTTCCACTGTTCGAGCGCATGGGCGCGCATGTCCTCGACCGAATCGTGTTCGTCCACGATTTCAACACCGAGGAGGGTTTCAACCGCATCCTCGAGCGTCACAATCCCTCCCGTACCGCCGTATTCATCGACAACGAGGAATATATGTTCACGGCGGTTGATAAAATCCTCGATGAGATCGGCAATCGGTTTTGAATCGGGTATGGCGAAAATCGGTTTTGTGAGGCGTTCGATTGTTTCCTTTTCCCTGCCGGTATAATATGCCTCCAGGAGTTCTCTGCTGAGAACGACGCCGGTTATATCGTCAATATCGTCCCCGAACACGGGAATCCGTGAAAAACGTATCCGCGGATGGGCAGTGACCACCTCGCCGACAGTCTGATCCTTCTGAAAAGCGAGCATGACCGACCGCGGAGTCAGGATATCTCCGGTTCGTATCTCCCTGAGCAGGAGGAGATTTTCGAGAATACGGGCTTCATCGTGTTCGAGAATTCCCTCGCGCAGGCCGATTTCCGCAAGAACGAGGAGCTCTTCACGGGTTATTCTGGCGGACGGTCCTTTTCGGGAGATTAATTTCGATATCTTCTCGAGAAAGATGACAATGGGGTAGAGTATGACCATAAGAGCTTTCAGGAAATATGCGGCAAACGGGGACAGGGTTTTCCAGTACACGGCCCCGAGGGTTTTGGGGATAATCTCCGAAAACACGAGAATCAGCACGGTGAGTATGCCCGAGACAAATGCCGCCCACTCGACGCCATACAGTGAATATGCCTGGGTACCTACCATGGCGGCTCCGACGGTATTGGCAACAGTGTTAAGGGTCAGAATGGTGGCGAGCGGGTGATTGATGTTTTTTTTCATGGTTCTGAGCAGACGCCCGCTCTTGTGCCCGTTTTTAATCAGTACCGCAATATGAGCGTGGGTTACGGAGAGCATAATCGATTCAAGAAGCGAACAGATAAATGAAACCGTGAGGGCGATAAGTAAATAGAGAATAAGTATGGCCATATGATATATATCCGGATTTTCAGATTATTCCGGACTCCAGTATATCCTTGGTGATATGCTGTTATAACGGACATGCCAATAAAATGCCGGGCAATACCCCATCGTTTATAAAATTATAAAAAACAAGGCAATAAAAAGTATTACATGGGGATGGGGATTGAAATGGTCGAGCGGGCTGCCTTTTCTGCGCTAAATGATAAGTTTGAGTTCTATGCGGTTCAATCGTGAAGTATCGATCATGATGGGTTTGATTTTTTTCCTTTTTTTGTTTGAGGTAATGATGATAATCGGTTTGTTGAGAGCCGCCTCGTTAATTTTAGCCACAACGCCGTAACATCCGATAAGGTTAGGATCCACGATATCGGTGATCTTGACATGCGTTCCCACGGGGAACATCGGAACAACCTGGTGAAGGGTTTCGATAATGTCCCTGTTAAAGTGGCTTCCGGCGTTGATAATCAATTCACCAAGCGCATCCTGGGGTGTAAGATTTTTCGTCTGCAAGGGGTTCAGAACAAGGTTATCGAAAGCATTTGCCACACAGGTTATTTCCGCGAGCCTGAAAATATGGCCGTTTTCTCTTTTTTTCTCGTCTTTAACCGGGGGAAGGTTCTGACCTTTCAATCCTATGGGGAATCCGGAGCCGTCCTGGAACTCATGGTGCTGATTGACAATCTGGGTTTCCAGGATGGTGACATCGGGGCTGTTTTTAAGGAGAATATAACCGAAAGTCGGGTGTTCCTTGTAAAGATTGGCTCCTGCTTTACTTTTGCTGGTTTCATCTAACTGTTCGATGATAATCTTGCCGATATCATGAAGCAGCGTTCCCAGTGCGAGGCTGGTAAGTTCCGTGTTTGAGAAGCGGTACTTCGAACCGATCAGTATGGCGAGCACGGTGGTATTTATGGAATGATCCAGAAAGTATGAATCCTTGGATTTAATCATAATGGTGTTCATGAATTTTGAGCCGGTTTCGGATATATCTCTGAGAATCTCCTTGACCAGCTTTCTGAGCTCAAAGGAAATGCTTACTTTCTCAAGATAACCGCTCTCCATGAGATCCGTTGCTTTATCTATCGTCAGGTTCTTGAAGTTGGCAATATTCTTGACAACCTCGACTTTGTCGGCAAGTTTCATTTTCGCCTGGAGGCGGTGTTCTTCGGAAATCACATCCTCTGGAATAATTTCTTCCGTACCCTCTTCCATGATATAGACATGGGTATAACCGCGTGCATTCAACTTTGAGATTATGTCAAGATTTATTCGGAATCCGGCCCCGAGCAGAAGCGTGCCGTTCATATTGTAGATTGATTTACCGAGGACCATTCCTTCGGTTATGTCTTTTAGAGGATATAATCTCATGGCTTACGAATCAGGTGGTTAGAGGTAAATGTCATATAAAAAATATATAAGAAATTGTATATTAATATGTGCTGTTCAACAATAATATATTGAAAAAATAAATAATAATAAACATATTTTACATAATACTCAATTTAAAAATGAGAAAAATTTTTTTGTAAATCAATAGAAAAATATTACTTTTTTTAAATATTTATAGTTGTTTTCTGAGACGGGCAGGCGATATCTGGAGTTCGTCGCGGTATTTTGCAATAGCGCGGCGCGAAATGGAGATACCCTGCTCATTGAGTATATCGGTTAATTTCTGGTCGGAAAGTGGTCTGGAAGGATTTTCTTTTTCGATGAGCTGTTTCAGTTTATCCTTGACTGATTTGGCCGATAAATCCTCGGAGCCGTCCGAAGATGCTATCCGCTGGGTAAAAAAGTATTTAAGCTCGAAAACACCCTGCGGAGTCTGAATGTATTTCCCGGAAGTTACACGCTGAACGGTTGAAATTGCCACACCGATGTTTTCGGCAATATCCTGGAGTGTCATAGGCCGGAGATGCGAAACGCCGTGTTCCAGAAAATCCCGCTGCCGTTCCACGATAGCGGTTGAAACACGGAGAATGGTCGACCGCCGCTGTTCGATGGAATTGATAAACCACCGGGCGCTGTTGAGCTTGTCGACAAGATACTTGCGTGTTTCGGAGCTGGATTTTGAATTTTTATCGAGTAATTGCCGATAATGAGAACTGATAGTAAGGTGGGGAACATAACCGTCATTGAGCATCACGACATAATCATCATCGATTTTTGTGACCACGATATCGGGAACAATCACCATGTTTCCCGTATCGGAAAAAACCGCTCCGGGTTTCGGGGTGAGCATGGATATAACCTCGATCGCGCTTTTCAGCTCATTCTCGGAAATCTGGAGAGCCCGTAAAATCTCCTTGTTTTTTTTCCGGGTGAAATCGTCGAAGTAACGGTCGATAATCTGCCATGCCGTCGTATTTTCCATATCACGGTCTTTTAGCTGGATAAGGAGACTTTCACGCAGATTGCGGGCAGCTATTCCCGGGGGTTCAAACCGCTGAATCATCTCGATAATCCGCTGTACATCCTCGATGGGAACATTCAGATCGTTTGCAATTTCATCATCGGTGAGCCCGATGAAACCGTCATCATCGAGCGAGCCAATAATAAATTCTCCGATTTCACGGTCATAATCGTTTTCCACCACCAGGCCGAGCTGCTCGAGTAAATGATCGGACATGGTGATGGTGTAGGTATTTGTCGGCTCACGTTCCTCTATGTTCGGATCGTATTCCTGGTATGTCTTGTACTCGCTGTCGTAACCATCCTCCATGTATTTCATCCACTCGGCCTCGGTGAAATCCCCGTCATTGCCAGTGTCCGATTCCGATGATGTTGATATCTGGCCGGATTCATCCGCGTTCGATTCGGGGATATCGGGAGTCTGCTCAACCGTTTCGTCGATCTGGAGCATGGGATTCTGTTCGATCTCCTCGGAAATCCGCTGCGTCAGCTGCATGGTGGTAAGAGGAAGCAGCTTAAGAGACTGGATCATCCTGAAATCCAGCTTCTGGGTCAGTTTCATTTCCTGGGTCAGTTTCAGCATATGGACTGCCTTCAACGGGTAAAGCGGAATGATGATACATATTTTCTGGCTCAACAATACATAATAAATCGAAGACAGGAATACATCAAGCTTTTTCGATGGGTATATAACAATATCCGGTTATCGTTCTGTGAAAAACTTCACATTTGAAGATTTTAACAACGGAATTGTGGAGAGTACGGAGGGCAAAGAATCCGATTGTCCTTTCAATATTATCAGAATTACTATAGAATTACTATAATATTGTTCTTTTTTTAATCATGAAAAGATTATATCTTGAACAGATATATGTTTCTTATATACGGATGTTTTATTTATATTGTTCATTGCAGCCTGTTATGCTGTGAAAAGATCATTATCTGTACATGAAACGAGGAATACCACATGAAACGGAGAATCCCGCGGCTTCGCGCCATATCGTTTTTCGGTGCATTATGGTTATATACCGTATCGGTCTGTTTTGCCTCGGTGACGGGAACGGTAACATTCCCGGACGGCAATCCTGTATCCGGAGCGCTTGTCCTGTTTACCGATGAGAATAATACCGGTATTCATTACAGCTCTGTCACCGACAGTAACGGAAAATATACGATTACCGATACCATGACGGGCGTGGACAGGGACGCTGAAACGGCGGCTGTTCCCGAGGATTTTGATTTACATCAGAACTATCCCAATCCCTTCAATCCGGCAACGACAATTCCGTTTTCGTTAGAAAGGCCCGGTTTTGTTGAGCTCTCCGTATATAATGTTCTCGGGCAGAAAATACGGACACTCGTCCATGATTATTATTCACCCGGCGAGCACATGGCAGTATGGAACGGTCTGGATGACAGGGGAACCGGCGCAGGAGCCGGAGTATATATATACCGGCTTACATGCGGCGGATTCATGAAAACGAGGAAAATGCTGCTTCTCGATGGCGGTAACCGCGACATGAAGGGCATATCGGCTGTTGTGCCTTCCACCGGCGGGGTTGTGCCGAAGCAGGCTTTCCCGGATCAGCTAACCCCGAAATACCAAGAGAAAATCGCCGAAAATTCTCCAACGTTCCGTGTTTTAATAACCGGCGACGCACTATTTCCCCTTGAATTGAGCGGAATTACGATGAATGATGGGGATATCCTCGATTTCACGGTATCCCTTCTTCAATTCAGGACATCCGCCACGGTTACTGCGGCGGCGGGAGGAAAAATCGAGCTCGGGAACGGTGCGCGGGTGGTGTTTTCCGAAAATTTTTTTACTGACGATACCACGGTTACATTCCTGAGCGCCGAACTGCTGCCGCCCGAATACGCTGTCCCGTATCTTCATCCTGTAAGCTCCATATATAACGTTGATTTGCATGGTGCTTCGGTAACCGGCGCCGAAACGCTGTCACTGCCGTACGATCCCTCAAAAATCGGCGCGGATACGGAGGAGACCGATCTTTTTGCCGCTCACTGGGATGGCGTACGCTGGACCAGTAAAAAGGGCACGGTCGACACCGTTTCTCACACGATTGCCTTCGAATCGGAACACTACCCGTACTGGGCTGTTTTTTACGGCCAGATAGTTGAAAATGTAACTGTCGGACAGGCATATTCGATGATCGGGGAGAACAACACAAATCCCCGCTTCGTTATTCTCGATGTAAGAACGCCGGCCGAATATGCGGAGCATATCCCGGGGGCAATCAATATCGATTATAAATCGGAGACATTTAAAAACGATGTCGATGCTCTCGATAAGAACAACATGTATCTCGTCTATTGCCTTGCCGGATCGCGGAGCGCCGGAGCGGTGCAGATTATGCAGGAACTCGGATTCAGGGAAATGTATAATATGCTTGGCGGGATCAGGGAATGGATCATGATGGATTACCCCCTGTCCGAATAACCGGACAGGGTATCCTGAACGGTATCATATACAAATCTGAAGGGTATTGAATAATGGTAACGAGAAATTTGTTTCTGGCACTTGTATTGAGTATGATGGTCATGTTTACGGCAGCGGCTGAAAGTCAGGATACGCCCGGAACAGCGCGTGACCTCCCGCTCGACGGCTCCGTCTCCGGTGTCATGTTCCAGACCGTATGGTTTAAAATCGGATTACCATCGTTCGGCGAGCTTTCGCTGTCAACCGTATCGGATTCGACTCTGGTGATCGATCTGAGCCTGTATGATGTGGATTTGACGCTCCTTGCCGGTTCCGAGCTTCCGGAAGGCACAGCACAGAAAATCCATCATACTCACCTTGCACCGGGAACGTATTATCTCAAGATGTCCCCCAAACACTTCTCTTCCGGTTTCTATACGGTTTCCTCATATATTAACCCTGCCCGCTATACCGGCGATACAATAATGGATAATGAATCCGGCCAGTCAGTGCAAATCGAAAGAGATGTTGTCTATACGGGTTTTATTGGATTTTATAACCGCGGTGTTGTCGATTCGGTCGATAACTATCTCATTGTATTACCTGAGGCAGCCAATTTCTACTATAAATTCGTTTCCGAGCCGACGGTGGATATAGATGTGGAAGTAGTCGAAACATGCGGCTGTGGTCTCGGCGACCCGCGAAAAGTTTTGGAAACTGAAGGCATGTATGAGTGGTATTACACATTTACCAAAGCGACCACCATCAAGGTATACCGTCATTCCGGAGGTTACGGTTCTTATGCTTTCACGGTGACCTCATCGAGAAACACCTCCCCGGTGATATTTACGAAAACACTGAAAAACGCCCGTGTCGGGCATTTATATCAGGAATCCGTCATAGCCGGCGATGTCGATGAAAAAGATTCAGTGCTTACTTATTCGCTGCTCACCACCCCGTCATGGCTCAGTATAGATGCGAAAGGAAAGCTGTCGGGCACACCCGGTCTCGAAGACCTGAATAAGAATAATACGGTTTCGATACAGGTTACCGATAAATCCTCGAACAACACTGTTTTTTCCACGACAATACACCTCGACTATATTGTCGATCCCCCGACTGATGTCACCGTCTCCGATGTTCCCGGCGACCAGGGATACAGCCTGAAACTCACATGGACCCTGTCCGCTGTCGACCGGTATGTCACGCAGTACAATATCTACCGTTCCCAGACTTTCATGTTCTCCAATCCTGTACCCATCAGCGTATACGCTTCCGCTGAAGCCCTGACCAAAGCCGAACAGCAGCATGCCATCCTGCTGGGCTCTGTCGGACCCGGTGTGAATTCATTTGTTGACGACCGTATCCTCTCCAACGATACGCTTTATTTTTACTGGGTATCCGCGGAAGGCATGACGGGAGAAAGTGAAAAGATTCCCGCCCGTTACGAATCCATCACGACCGATGTTGAGCAGATTCCCTCGTCTTTCAGGGTTTATCCGCCCTATCCCAATCCGTTCAATCCCGCAACGACCATCGGCTACGAGATACCGGTAGAATGCCGGGTTTCTCTGGTGATATACGATATTCTCGGCAGGGAAGTCGCCGTTCTTTTCGACGGGATGGTCAGCCCGGGAAGACACGAAACGGTTTGGAACGGCAAAAATTCCGGCGGCGCGCTGGTCGGCAGCGGCGTATACCTCTACCGTCTCGTCGCAGGCAGTCATTCCGCCCGCGGCAAGGTCGTGTTTGTCCGGTAGGTGGGTCCTTTCATTTTCTGCATGTGTGAATATAAGCTGTCAATGCCCGGTACGAATCCCCGATAATTTATTCGTATAAAAAAATAATACATCTTCATCGGATGCGTGAACATCCACTTTTTTTCCACCCTCCATGTGTTCCTGAAAATGCTTGAAATTAACCTGGCGATCATTTATTTTAGTCATATATCAGGACATATTTAGCCCATATAATTGATTTTCCATAAATAAGCGAGGACATCCATGCATGCGTACGAGCAGTCCCACCCCTGGATCACCTTCACCATAAACCTGTCCAAGGCACCGGCGAAACTCTGGGTTTTGCTCGGAGAATGCAAAACCATGTGCACGTTCGCCGCGGATGCTCCTCTTCTCCCTGAACACCGTGACACGCTCGTAGCCGTATCGCTCGCCCGGGGCGCACTTGCCATGACCGGCATCGACAGTCTGTCGCTCGGTGTCGATCATGTCATACAGCTGATGAACGGAGCGCTGACCCTTCCACCTTCGCAGATGCATGCAGCCCAGAAGTGCCTCAACATCGTCAGAGGGTACCGGAGAATACTCGACACCGTGACAGTCTCCGATACTGATGGCCTGAATCCCGAAATCATCAGGGATTATAACCGTCTCGCTCTCGACCGTCTCGTTCTTCCCGATTACATCGTGCCCGGCGAATTCCGCACTGCGCCCGGAGTTTCCGGCGATGATCAGTACAAACCGCCTCCCGCCGAAGATTGCGAAAACCTCATCGACAACCTCTGCCGCTGGCTCGAAAGCGCCACATTCGAAGCTCCCCGCGGCATGGGCGTCATATACGGCGTTTTAAAGGCTGTGCTCGCCCATCTCTACATGGCATGGATACGGCCGTTCGGCGACGCGAACATCCGTACCGCTCAGCTCATGGAGTTCCATATCCTCACCGCAGCCGGCGTTCCCGCTCCGGCGGCTCCGCTCATAAGCATACACTTCGCTCAAAACCGCCCGGAATACAAGCTCCAGCTCGAAAAGACATGCAGCCCCGAGGGAAAGGTGCAGCCGTTCATCATGCACGCGGTGCAGGGCTTCAGAAACTCTCTGATCGACCTGACCGCCACCATCCGCACGCACCAGACCGAAACGCTCTGGGAGCACTACATTCATAACGTTTTCAGGGATAAAACGAGCCCGGCGGACCTCCGTCGGCGGTATCTTGCGCTCGAGTTGTCACGGATATCCAAACCGGTGCCCCTGACCATGCTCCAGCAGATGCTGCCGCATGTTGCCCTTTCATATTCAAAGAGGACATACAAGACCCTCACGAGAGATGTCTATGACCTCATAGCCCTCGGAATCATCGAAAAGACTCCCCAGGGACTTGCTGCGCGGAAAAGTTTAATACAGGCATAAGGCATAAGGCACAAGGCAGAAGGGGAAAGAAAAGGGACAAAGAGACAAAGGGACAAAGAGGGAAAGAGCTGCTTTCATGAGTCCCGACAGGGACTTTTCGGGAATAGACCGGTATTTCAATACCGGGCAAAGCCGTGACTGCATACTGAACATATTTCTCTTGACAGGGGATAAATTTTACTTTATTGATATATAACACGAAAAGCCCAGGAATTTGTGGAGCGCATTGGGTGGGGATGAGGATGGTTTGGCCCCCATGTACTCAACCGAAGAGAACTGGGCGTAAAAAGCCTGATGGGTAGCTTGTGATGAAGGGTACAGGTGCGTGTTATGCGGACGGGCAGAACCATGGTAAGTGTTATATTGAAACCGTATAAACACTTGTTATGCCGTGTGTTCTGTATACAACATTCTATGATTGGATAACCTGAGCATGCCGGATTTTCATCACAACATTTTCTATTATTATCGAGGTGCAAGGCAAGAAGATTCCGAGTTTGAGCGGCAATTGGAAGACAATACAACCAAAGCACTGATAAACGTACTGGAACATTGCAGTCAAACAGTTTTACAAAAATTTTTAGAATGGTTAGGCATTGTCGCCATCGGGAAAACGAATTTCGAATTACAGCGCAAAACAATTGGTGATGCAAAAATAAAAGGGAAATCTAAAAAGCTTCTATTAGGTCTTGTCCCCGAACAGTCTGCAAAACAACCAACAAGCGAAAACATATCAGATAGAGAAGACAATAGAAAAGACATTAAAGAAGGCATCAAAAATGATAGCCGAGAAGACAGCCGACCAGATGCATGGATTTACGGCGACAATTATGTTATCCTTATCGAAAGTAAAGTAGTTGGGAATTTAGACCCAGTTCAGATGCGATTTCACCGTCAGAAACTACAAATCGACCCAAACCTGCAGGATCATGATGATGTTCGAAAATGGGCAGAAGTACATCGATTTTTTGCTGGTATCTTGCCTGAATTAAGTGACAAGAATAAATGGTTGGTAACGCAGTTTATACAATATCTTGAGGATATCAGTATGGCAGAGTTTACCGGTTTCAAGCCTGAAGTATTTGACTATTTTATAGCTCACGATGATGAAGAAATTCGAAAATGGGTGCGCGATACCATGCAGGGCTTCGGTGAAGTACTCCAACCAGAATTATATAAATTAGATCATTTTTATGATGGATACGATCTCGGTCGACTTGAACTAAAGCATAATCATTCATGGATTGCTTTTGGCCCAAAAGACCAAGAATACAAACAACGGGCGCACCTTTCTATTGCTATTCATTTGGCAGGGCTTGAAGTATTCTTGAACGTTGAGCTTAAATCTGCAACCGATAAGCTTAAGGAAAAAGTATGCAATAACAAAGACGAGTTCAGAAAGCTTCTAAGTGATCTTCAACTGGATGATCCTCTTTGGATTCAAATCGAGGAAAGGAAAAAGATACAGGCGATGGTGTATGATTATAGATTGATTTCAAAGATTGAAGTGAGTTCTTTGAGGCACAGTGAAATCGGTTCCAGCAGTTACGAATATCTTGAAACACTTATAGATCGTCTTCAATATCCCTACTTCTCCATAAGAAAACTGATTGACCGTGAAGAGGTGTGCAAACTATCTCGGAAAGACCAGGGTATTTCCCTTGTTAATGAAGTAGTTCGCATTTGTGAGAAATTTCATTCAATCGTGAAGTTCATAAATAGCTGAATTTCCCCCCAAAACGCAGAGTGATATAACATATTATTTATGATGTTATTGGAAATTATCAACAGTACACCCCCCCAAGATATTTTATAAGTTTCAAATCCGCGTAAATCCGCCCGATCCGTGTAAATCCGCGTTCCATAAATCATATAATCAGATATAATTGTATCGCGAAGGGGAAAGTGTCCGCTCTGTTACGGCAGGAAACACCGGAGGATGCAATTAACACTTGCAGGTGTGAGAATTTTGGCTTAATTTCACTATGTACAGGTGCGGTATGTACATGGGTCCGGAGCAAAAAAATGTCCTTTTCATCAGATTACCCCGAACAATCAGAAGAAGGATTCGTACCTGACTCATTTTCCGATAAGAAAAGGGATGAGCGGGAAGAAAATCCTGTCGATCTCGATGAGGCTGTGAAAGAGTTCGGCGATCTTGCTTTTGTTGAAGAATTGATGGGCAAGTTACGTGATGATATCGATGGCCGAGAGCGATCCGCCGGGGTGCCCCGATCCCGC
>JAJFUH010000151.1 GCA_021372535.1 bacterium | reverse complement strand
GCTTATCGACCGGTACCCCTACGGCGGGCGGCGTGACATCCTCCGCGCGATGACCATCGGCGACCGTGACGGCGTTCCCGCAGAAACCCTGACACGGTTTGCGACCACCGGTATCGCGCACGTTCTTGCGGTCTCGGGGCTCCATGTCGGCTCTCTCTGCCTGGCGCTGTGGATTCTTCTGGCGCCTTTCCCGGTCTCACGGAACCGCAAATATGCCCTGATCCTTGTTTGTCTGGTGCTGTATGCGGGTATCTGCGGTTTCCGCCCCCCGGTGACACGGTCGGTGATCATGGCGGCGCTTGCGTTCGGAACGATTCTGTCCGAACGGGTGAAGAACATTGAAAACAGCCTCTTCATCGCGCTCCTGATAATTCTGGCATTCGATCCGCAATCGCTGTTCGGGCCTTCCCTCGAGCTCTCGTTCGCCGCTGTATGGACACTCGGAATGTTTTATCCTCCGGCTGCGGGAGCCCTGAAAGAAAGGATAAATCTTCGCGGAGTGTCCGGATACGGCATCCGGGCTCTTATTATATCGGCGCTTGCTACAGCCGGGACAGCGCCCGTTCTCGCGGCCCGCTTCGGTTCCCTGCCGCTGTACGGAATTTTTGCGAACATTCCGGCGGTTCTGCTCGCATCTATCATCGTCCCGCTCGGCATGACATCGATCTTTCTGACCGCGGCGGGAAACAGCATCGCGCCTCTTGCGGCGGTTTCGGCGTTTCTCACCGGCGTTCTGCTCAGGATGCTCGACGGGATTACCGTACTGGTCCCGAACCTGCCCCATGCATCTGTCACCACCGGGTCGATTTCGCTTCTCACCGGACTTGGCTGCGCCGGGTGGCTCTATCTTCTGTCGCGCTCGCACGGTCGTTCCGGTTTCAAAAAGGGGCTCGTCTACATCCCCCTCGTTCTCGCGCTTGTCTGGACATGGAATCCCATCGCCGGAGCTGGCGGTTCCGCGGAAAAGAGCGGCACGGTTGTCTTTTTCGATGTCGGTCAGGGCGATGCCGCTCTTGTCGGATACGGCGGGAAGCGGTTCTTTCTCGTGGACACCGGCCCCCGGTACGGGAATAGCGGACCGGCGGAAACCCTCATTCTTCCGAGCCTCAAAAATCTCGGAATCACCAGACTCGACGGCATCTTCATCAGTCATCTCCATGACGACCATACGGGCGGTCTTACGGCCATCCTCCGTGACATGAAAGTCGATCGCATTTTCTGCCGCGCCTCGATCCGTGATTCGCTCGCCCTTCTCTATGGCGACAGGGTTTTCGGCCTCAGTGCGGGAGATTCGATTGCGTTTCATGAAGGCGGCATGCTCGTGCTCTCTCCCGGAACAAACCCGCGCCTGTTCATGAACGGCGGGACATCCGGCGAAAACGACCGTTCGCTCCTGCTCAGGTGTGACATTGCGGAAACACGGGTTCTGTTCAGCGGCGACATCGAGGAAGAGGTGCAAAAAGTCATGACCGCATGGGGTCCGAGCCTCAGCGCCGATATACTGAAAGTCCCTCACCACGGCGCAGCGGGACTCGGCGGCGGATTCATCCACGCGGTCGGTCCAGGGCTGTCGGTCATATCGTGCGGCGCGAACAACAGGTACGGTCACCCGTCGCCCCAAACGATACAAACGCTCGCAGGCAGGAATTCGCGGATATGGAGAACCGACCGGGACGGAACCATGGAAATTCATCTTCCCGGGATGGCAACAGGAAATGATGAATCAAAATACTTCAAAAAAATCCGATAACATGGTATATTAGCTGTGATAAACCGGATAATCTTATGAGAGGGTGATGAAAAAGTCTCTTTTCATGCGCCCGGTTATGAAATATGTTGTCTGTTCGCTGCCACGGGCATGTAAATCAGCACTCCGTGCTGACCCTTGACAGGTTTTATCCACTCTTACAGGATTTTTCACAAGGTTCACGGAGGAACAGTGAATCTGCCTTCCGCACTTCTCCTTGCCTTTCTCGTGACGGGCGCAGCTCATGCCGAGACATTCAGCATCACGTATGAAAACGGCAGGATGGTTGAACGCTTCCCTGAAAAAACGCGACCCGTGATCGGTCTCGCTTTATCCGGCGGTGGAGCGCGGGGAATCGCTCACCTCGGTGTCATCGAAGTGCTGAACAATATGGGTATCCGGGTAGAACGTATCGCAGGCACATCCATGGGAAGTCTTGTCGGCGGTCTCTATGCCGCGGGATACAGCACGGAGTATCTGATCAACAGATTCGAGAATACCGACTGGTCAACCGCCATGAGCAGCTCTCCGAGGCGGCGCAGCGCATATATCAGCTCGAAAGAGATGTACGACTGGCCCCTCTTCGAGCTCAGGTTCGAGGGACTGAACGCAAAAATCCCCTCGAGTCTTTCCTCGGGACAGCATTATGCTACCACGCTCGCATGGTTCTGCCTCGGCCCGACATACGAATGCCGGAAAAATTTCGATCAGCTCCCCATACCGTTCAGATCGGTCGCTACCAATCTCAATACCGGGACAAAGGAAGTTCTCGCCGAAGGGAATCTCGCGCGGGCCATTCAGGCTTCGAGCACGGTTCCGCTCCTGTTTACCCCGGTCGAATGGGGAAACAAGCTTCTTGTCGATGGCGGTCTGGTCGATAACCTGCCCGTTCAGGTTGTCCGCGATATGGGCTCCGATTTTATCATCGCATCGGTGGTCGAGGAGAGTATGCATGCTATCGGAGAACTTGACAATGCTTTCAATGTGGCAGACCAGGTAACCAGCATCCCCATGAGAAACATGACGCGGTATTCAAAAAACTTCGCCGACTTCGTCATCAGTCCCGATGTCGATGAATTTTCCTCGACAGATTTCGGCTCCATCCACGAAATGGTGGAAAAAGGAAGGCAGGCCGCGTTACAGGCTGTTCCGGCCCTCATGGATTCACTGGAACTCAAATCCTCCGCCTGCCGCAAAACGGTTGTCGATTCAATCACTGTAGCACCCGGAGAAGACGAATCGTTTGTCCGTACAACCCTGTCATCGTTTGTAACAGCCGGGGAGACGACATTCTTCTGGCAAATCGCCGCCGGCCTGGAAAGTCTCTGGCAATCCGGACGCTACTGTTCGGTAAGCGCCGATCTCGACACCGCGGAGGGAACACTCGCCCTGACCCTGATACCTGTTCCCGCAACTGTCGTTCTCGTAATACAAGGCCGTAACCAGGACGAGATCATCAACAAAAGTGTTACCCTGCCTACGGAAACCGACCGTCCGCTTCTCATGCAGGAGGTAATCGAGAAAGTCGACAGCGAAATACGGCTTATCCGCTCGGAAGGCTTATCGTTTACCCATGTGACCGGCACCGAAATAAATCAGCCGCCCGGAACACTCACCGTAACAGCGGCAGTCCCGCAGCTTACCGATATAGTGCTGGACAGCAATATAAAGACCCGTAATACGACAATTCTTCGTGAGCTCGAATTGAAACCGGGGGATCCGTTCAACCTTTCCATGGTGATGTCCTCACTGGAAAACCTATACGGCACCAATTTTTTCGAATGGATATATCCGGATGTCGAATATTACGAGGACGGCGTACGGCTGTACATTCACATGAAAGAGAAAAACTGGACGGTGACCAGGCTCGGACTCAATTATGATGAAATGTATCACACGGAAGGCAAAATCACGTTTTCACGCGAAAATATTCTTGGTTTCGGCAACCAGCTTGCCGGAACGTTTCAGATCGGCGGGAGAAAACGGCTGCTCATGCTCGAAAGCAGAAACGACCGGATTTACAGCACACTGCTGACATACGAGATAAAATTTTACAAGAATTTCCGGCTGCGTCCCCTCTATGCCGATCATTCGTTCAAGTCCGATTACAAGGACGACCGTTACGGGGCGATATTTTCAATCGGCCAGCAGATGGATAAGCTTGGAAACGCCGTGATACAGCTTAAAACGGAAACCCTCTGGCTCAAGACAGACCCTTCCTCTTCCCTGAAGGGGGAAAAAAAGGAGCTTCGCAGTTTTGTACTGCGCTCTCTGATCGATAGTTACGACCAATACCCGTTTCCCCGGAGGGGCAAGCTCAACCTCATCTATATCGAAACCACCGAAGAAATCATCGGGGGAACCGAACAGTTCGTGAAGCTGTACTGGGGAGGGAGCATGGTGCAGACATACAACAGACGCCATACGTTCTCGGGATCGTTTTTTCTCGGCTCGGCGGACCCCTCATTGCCCGAAATCGAGTCGTTCACGCTCGGCGGGCATCCCTCACGGCTCAACTGCTACGACCACGAAAGCACCGGTTCGCACTTTTATGCCGATTTCCCCGGACTTGCGGATGAAGAAAAATACGGTAACCGTCTCGCGGTCGCAAAGGCAGCATACCGTCTTTTCGTACCGAAGTACTTCTACCTCGACCTGAGCTACAGTTTCGGAAATGTCTGGCAGAAAGGCGAGCACATCACCAAGGAGACGTTTCTCCAAGCCTACGGAATCATGGGGTCGTTTGCCACACCCGGAGGGCCGATCAGCCTGGGCTGGGGTATTACATCCGAAGGCGACGACCGGTTATACATGTCGGCCGGCTGGGAATTCTGAACCGCGATTTTCATGATTATCCGCATAACTCAAGATATAATCGCAAAATCCTCTGTCCCTTTGTCCCTCTGTCCCTTTGCCACTTTTTTTAATCAAATCACTTGAGCATCATTTTCTGGATAAACGAAGAGACCGTCTCGAAGATTTCCCTGTTTTTACGGGAGCCGAAGGGGAGGGAGATACGATACATGCTGCCGCCGAACGAAACCATGAGGAGTGCGCGGCGGCGTCCGAGAAACTTTCCGGTATCGATGTGCATGCATGAATCGATACGGATAAGGTCGGTGCCGACGGTTTTCTTTCCGGCGAAAAAAATGATGAGCCGCCTGTCGGTAAGGAGAATGTCGCAGGACTCTCTCGATGATGTGGTGGTATTCGATGTGCTGAATACGACCGGGCCGTCGCTCAGCAGGTTGCCGCGGGGGAAAATGATCATGACCAGCTCGTCTTTCCTGAGCTCGATATCTTTCGCATCAAGCCATATCCGGGTCCCGCTGTCGAGAATGTCGTATTTATTAAGAATCTGCTGAACGCGCTTCACCAGAGCGTCTTTTTCGATGTCAATATCGGCCTGGCAGACCGGGCAGATATTAGAGACCGTATCGATCAGCGTCAAACAGGCGGGGCATTTCCGGTAAAGCGGGGATTTGCACTTCTGGCAGAACTTCCGCTCTTTCGGGTTGGCTTCGGCACAGGACGGGCATGAGACGGACTGAATATCGGCAAGAGGAGGCCCGAGGCCGGAAGAAGATTTCCCTCCGGAAACAACCGGTGCGGCGTCGTGTTTTTCCCGTTTCGGAACAGGTACCGTTTTCCCGGACGGCTGAGCCGATTCCGACTTTTGAGAAGGAGTGTGCTGCTGAGATTTCAGGTATGCATAGTAATGGAATCCGTCGCCGGAAGATTCCATATCACGGCAGGCGGTTGAAACCTCGACGAACCCGATACGCCGCGCACCCTTTGCAAAGCCGACGATAAGACAGAGATCGGCCACAGAGCAGATGATGCGGGGGCATCCTTCCGAATAGTTATAAATCCCCTCGTAACCCTCTTCGGTAAAAATATCATCGGTTCTTCCGACCTTTCCGAGCCTGAACCGAACGAGGGCCCGTGTGTCCTCATAATCGAGGTTTTTGAGGAAAAAACGCACCGGCAGGCGCTGCCAGAATTCGGGCGTTTCCCTGAGCACCGTATCGAGGGGTTTCTGGCCGGAAAAAATGAATGTCAGCAGAAACGAATCGGACACACAGAAATTCAACAGTATTCTGAGCTCTCCGAGCAGGTCGGCGCGATCCTTGAGCATCTGTCCCTCGTCGACGATCACGACGACTTTGATATTGTCGTTGTAGAGTGAAAAAAGGCGGTCGCGGAGAAAGTTGAGCGCCCGGATTTTCTCGGTGGTATGAAGCTCGGCGCCGAGCTGGTGGGCGATTTCTCCGAGCATCTCTATCGGGGTCAGGGTAGGATGGTCGATAAAGGCGACTTTCACCCTGCCGGAGTAGTATTCATTGAGGTCTTTGGTCAGGCGGGAAAGCACCGAGGTTTTCCCGTTACCGGCGGTATCCGAAACAAGGAGAGCGCCGCCCTTGTGCGAAAAGATGGCATATTTGAGCCGCATGAGACATTCCGAATGCTGTCCGGACAGGTAGAGCATTTCGGGATCGGGGGTCAGCGAGAACGGTGGCTTATTCAGACCCCAGTATGTCAGGTAATCTTCGTTCACCATGCCAGCCTTTCCTCGATAAAACCGGCGAGCTTCGCCGCAATATCGCTCTTCGACGAAACGGCGGCGAGAATCTTCCTTCCCGGCCCGACAAAAAAAGCCTCGTGACAGTCATCACCGACACGCTCGAACATGTTGGCTACAACGAGGTCGAGCGCATACCGGTCAAGGAGCGCCGCGGCACGGTCGATCAGGTCATCCTCAGGGATGCCGCTTTCGAGCTTGAATCCCACGGTCAGGGCGCCGGGCATGATTTCCCTGATAAGGCCGATCACCTTGGGGGTACGGACGAGACGAACATCCCAGAAATCGTCGCCCGATGATTTTTTACCGTCGATCATCGTCCCGGGCATATAGTCGAGAACAGCCATCGCATGCACCACCGCCCTGATTTCCCTGCCGTGAGCAGCCGTCCTGAGCGCATCGATCAGATCATCGACAGTGACCACCTCTCGTGATTCGAGGAGGCTGGCATCACCGGCTGCAGGCCGTTCGCTTCCCGCGCCGTACAGATGAACCACCGGTATCCCCCGTGACAGAAGCGCCTCGACGATACGTGCTCCGAGAGCCCCGGTCGAGGTGTTCGCGATGTAGCGGATACGGTCGAAATAGGCCCTGGTGGGGCCTGAAGTAACGAGGACATGTCCCGGCCCGGTACTCCGGTCGCTCATGTGTCTGTCCCCTCCCGTGCGGAAGTGTGACGGAGTGTTTCCGTTCAGGTCATGACAGGCCTGATATGTTCGACAGTCTCTGAAAAGAGTACACTCCGGGGATTGGTAAAGAAGAGCCTCTCGGCAATATCATCGCCGTATTGTTCCTCGACAATAATCCTGGCCTCGGCAAGAGTGAAACCGCGCCGGTTGGTCGAATGGGCGTCCGAAGCGATGAAATGAACGAGTCCCCGGTCGATCAGCTGCAAGGCAAACGAGGCGATCTTGTTTCCGAATCTTCCGGTTATACTTCCCGAATTCACCTGCATGAGAACACCGTTTTGCACAAGCCGTGAGATCGTATCGAAATCATCCATCAGCGGACTGACACGCTCGGGATGAGCCAGAATGGGCTTTTTGCCGCGGTTCAAAACCTGTTCCAGGACATCTTCGAACCGTTTCGGATAATGGGTCAGCGGTGTTTCGACAAGGAAATATTTCCCGAGCCCACGGTATGTCCCGATGCTGCTTTCGATAATATCTTCCATGCCGAACTGGAAATGTATCTCCGAAGCGAGATAGACATCGATATCGAGCTTATTATCGATAACAGACTGTGATAAATCGCGGAACCGGGCAACTATGGTTTCTTCGTATCCGATCTGGAGACCATCGAGGATATGGGGGGTGGCAGCAATGACCTGGATTCCGGAATCAATGGCGTTCCGGAGCATATCGAGCGCCATCTCAAGCGAAGTGGCGCCATCGTCCACAGCATGAAGAACGTGGCTGTGCAGGTCAATCATCATGCGTATGTACCTGCCCTCAGTAAAAATCCGGAATCACCCGTGAGGGTGAAAGCACGTTACAGGGTGTGCGCTGCTTTGACAAACGAAACAAGATCCGAAAAATTATCGCTGTTTTCGAGGTGGTTTCCGACAACGATGAACGAAGCGCCCGCATCGACCTTCGCGGAAACCGTTTCGGCGCTCCTGATGCCACCGCCGACCATGACGGGAATGCCGACCTCCGCGGCGACCTGCCTGATCATCTCGTCGGGAACGGGTTTCGCGGCGCCGCTACCCGCCTCGAGATACACTATCTTCATGCCGAATATCTCCGCGGTCATGGCATGGGCAACCGCGATGTCGGGCTTGTCAGAGGGTATCGGCTTGGTGTTCGACATGTATTCGACCGAGGTCATCCGCCCCGACTCGACAATAAGATACGCCGTGGATATCGCTTCGAGCCCCATGCTTTTAATAAGCGGAGCGCTCCGCACCTGTTCCCCGATGATAAAATCGGGATTACGGCCCGAGAGGAGCGAAAGAAAGAGGATCGCATCCGCCTTTTCACATACCTGGGATTTCCCGCCGGGAAAAATGATGACGGGTATATCGATCGCTTCACTTGCCGCCTGTACCGTATCCTGAAACCCGTTCGTCATCATGAGGCTCGTTCCGATAAGAAGAGCATCCACTCCGGCATCCCTGCACTTCACTGCCTGTTCGGCAACAAGGCGCGGAGAAGAACGGTCGGGGTCCATGAGCACGAGAAATCCCGCGCCCTTTTTATCCCTGACTTCCAGAAGATAGCTGTATACGGTCATCCGGCTGTGAAAAGTCATGCCTTTCCTTTCAATAATCCGTCAATTACTCCGGGCACGGATGCGAGCGCGTCATCGAGCGCCCCGACATCTTTTCCCCCGGCCATCGCCATGTGAGGCCGTCCTCCGCCCGTTCCGCCCACCGCCTCGGCGACTTTTTTGACTATGTCTCCCGCCCTGAGCGAACGCTGTTTGATAAGATCATCGGTCACCGTCGCAACAATGGACACTTTCCCGTTAATCGCGGCTCCGAGAACGCCGACGCCGCTGCCGAGCCTGTCACGGATGGTATCGGCGAATGTCTTGAGCTCTTCCGCACTGGCAGCATCCATGCGCCCGAACGCCACTTTGACTCCCCCGACCTCGACAATGTTCGACATTATGTCGCTGCCGCCGCCGAATGCTCCCTCGGTTCTGAGGCGCCTGATTTCCTTTTCGAGCTCACGGATTTTCGCAGCCTGGCTCTCGATCCGCTCGACAACATCACCGGCCGTGGTGTTGAGACGATGGTTAATGTCCTGGAGAATACCGAGCTCGGAAGCTGCAAGCTCATAGGAACGCATGCCGGTGACCGCCTCGATACGCCGTATCCCGGCAGCAACCGAGGACTCGGACACGATCCTGAAAAGCCCGATCCGCCCGGTTCTCGAAACATGGGTTCCGCCGCAGAGCTCGAGGGATACATCGCCCATCTTCACGACCCGCACCGTGTCGCCGTACTTCTCCTCGAAGAGGCTCATGGCGCCCATGGAGCGCGCTTCCTCGAGCGTCGACTGCGTGATGACAACCGGGTAGTCCTCGATGACAGCGCGGTTCACGAACGCCTCGACACGGGCAAGCTCGTCTGCGGTGACCGCCGAAAAGTGGTTGAAATCGAAGCGGAGCCGCTCGGGGTCGACAAACGAACCGGACTGCCGGACATGCTTCCCGAGAACATCCTGAAGCCCCGCCTGGAGCAGATGTGTCGCCGAGTGGTTTCGCTCGGTGTCATGACGCGGCCCGCCGGCAATTGAAAGACGCGCCGGAGCGGAAATGAGCGAGGAGACGGCAAATTTCCCCCGCTCGACCTCGCAGATATGCGCTCTGCCCGCCTGCGGGTAATCGCGGACATCCTTCACACGGAGACCGAACGCGTCATCATGAGGCACGATAGTTCCCGTGTCATTTACCTGACCGCCCGAAAGGGCATAAAACGGGGTTTTGTCGAACACGAGCTCGACAGCGCCATCTCCGTTTTCACGATACCTGACAAGATTCGCCTCGGCAGAATCGCTTTCATATCCAACGAAAACCGAACCACCCCCGGCCGTCCCGGGGACTTCCTGCCATGGTTCACCGCTGTCGTCGACAGCCTGGAATGAGGAAGATTCGCGGGCACGGATACGCTGGGCTTCCATCGCCTTTTCAAAAGCGGCCATGTCCACGGTCAGGTTCTGTTCCTCGGCCATGATCCGTGTCAGGTCAACGGGGAATCCGAAGGTGTCATACAGCCTGAATGCGTCCTCGCCGCTGATAACCCGCACCCCGTGTGACCGGACATCAGCCGCGAGCCCCTCGAACAGATCGACTCCCTGGTCGAGGGTCTTGAGGAACCGCTCCTCCTCGCTCCTGATAACCATCGCCGTATAATCCACCCGCTCGTCGAGCCGCGGATACGCATCTCCCATGAGATCGACCACATCGCTGACAAGACGGTATATGAGCGGCTCATGGACTTCGAGCTTGCGGAGATACCGTGAAGCGCGACGGAGAATACGCCGCAGGACATACCCGCGTCCCTCGTTGGAGGGAAGCGCGCCATCCGCAATGGCAAAGCTCAGGGTGCGGACATGATCGGCAGCGGCCCTGAACGGCATACCGGTAGACTCGGCGTAGGTTTTTCCGGTAAATTCTTCAATACGGCGGATGAGTTTCCCGAGGATGTCGGTCTCGAAGATGTTTTCCCTGCCCTGCAGGACCATCGCCATGCGTTCGAGGCCGAGACCGGTATCGATGGACGGCTTGGGAAGGGGGTCCATGACGCCGCTTTCATTACGGTTGAACTGCATGAACACGAGATTCCAGAGCTCGAGAAACCGGGGGGCATCGATACTGAGCGCCTTGTACGGATCGTCGGGACCGTACTGTGCGCCGCGGTCGATATAGATTTCCGAGCACGGGCCGCAGGGACCGGTCGTACCCATGCTCCAGAAATTCTCGTCGTCGCCTTTCTCGATGTTGCCGAACCTGAGGATTCTGCCTGCGGGAACGCCGATGATATCCCTCCAGATTGCAAAGGCCTCCTCGTCGGTTGAATACACGCTCGGGTAAAGCAGGTCGGGATTGAGCCCCATTTCCTTTGTCAGGAATTCCCATGCGAACCCGATGGCGCCTTCCTTGAAATAGTCGCCGAAGGAGAAGTTACCGAGCATTTCAAGAAATGTGCCATGCCTTGTCGTATGCCCCACTTCGTCGAGGTCGTTGTGTTTCCCGCCGGCGCGGATACAGGGCTGGCAGGTGGTTGCGCGTGTATAGTCCCGCTTCTCACGTCCGAGGAAAACATCCTTGAACTGGTTCATTCCGGCGTTGGTGAACATGAGGGTTGGATCACCCCAGGGGATAACGGGCGAACCGGCTATCCTGGCATGACCGTTTTTCTCGAAATAGCCGAGAAAACTCCCGCGAATCTCGTTTGATGTCATAAATTCTTATCGTCCTTCTTCTTCTCGGTAACAGGCTTCAAACCCATTTTTTCTCTTATCTGTGCAATGATGCGGTCGCGGATATCACGATGCTCGCGGAGGAAAGCCCGGACATTCTCCCTGCCCTGACCGAGGCGTTCATTTTCGTACGAAAACCAGGTGCCGGATTTCGCGATGATATCGATCTCGCTGCCTATATCGATGGCATCGCCCTCGGCGCTTATCCCGGTGCCATCAAACATGATATCGAATTCGGCTGTTCTGAACGGTGTTGCGAGCTTGTTTTTAACCACTTTAACCTTGGCGCGCATGCCGATGGCCTCCTCGCGCTCTTTCAGGGTCGCGACACGCCTGATATCGACCCTCACCGAGGAATAGAATTTCAGCGCATTGCCGCCCGTCGTGGTTTCGGGATTACCGAACATCACCCCGATCTTCATGCGGATCTGGTTGATGAATATGACGCATGTGTTGGAGCGTGAAATATGGCCGGTAAGCTTCCTGAGCGCCTGACTCATGAGACGGGCCTGGAGACCGACATGGGCATCCCCCATCTCGCCTTCGAGCTCGGCTCTCGGGACAAGCGCCGCAACCGAATCGATCACGATGACGTCGATAGCGCCCGACCGGATAAGCGTGTCGGAGATTTCGAGGGCATCCTCTCCGCAGTCCGGCTGGCTGATAAGCAGGTTATCGACATCCACTCCCATGGTCCTCGCATATGCAGAATCGAGCGCGTGCTCAGCATCGATGTATGCCGCATAACCGCCCATACGCTGGGCATTTGCAACGATACTGAGCGCCAGGGTGGTTTTTCCGGAAGATTCCGGACCGAAGAGCTCGACAACCCGTCCCCGCGGGAAACCACCAATACCGAGCGCAGCATCGAGCGCAAGCGAGCCGGAGGGAATCACGACAGCTTCCACCTTCATGGAATCGTCGCCCAGTTTCATGATGGAACCGCGGCCGAACTGTTTCTCGATCTGACCGATGGCCAGCTCGACAGCTCTTTCCTTATTGACATCACCAGAATTCTTTTGCACGCCCGATCCCCTTTCATACCCTGAGAAATGATTTATGGTGAGCCTTTGAAATAATTCGGATAATGGTCATTATTTCCCTTCTCTTCTGTATGAGAGAAAGGTCAGGAATAAGGGCAAGTTATCGTATTACCCTCACTCCCGATCTCTCTCCCGTAAACTGGAGAGGGAAGAAAACATTATATCGTGCATTCGAGCATGTTGCTCATAATTATTTCAAAGGTTTCAAATCGTAAATCGTATTTCGTAAAATCACTTCTGTATCAAAAAGTGATTTTTTGCACAATTCGGTTTCAGACACTATCCGAACATGACACCTTCGACAGCCCGCATTCGAACGCCCTCTCGTAAATCGGCCCGTCCGGTGTCAGAGTGCTTTTCATAAGCGCCAGCGTGGAAACCTCAAACCTGACCGGCTCGAATTCCGGCAGGTTGTCCGGGGTTACGACTTTCTTATCTTTTTTAGCCCGTCCGATGGTCAGATGGGGAGAGAATGTTCTTTCCTCACGGTCGAAGCCGACTCTTTCAAGACAGTTTTCGAGCGTCTGAAACACTTCGAGCAGATAATCCGTCCCGCCATCGGCGCCTATCCAGACAACTCTCGGGCGCTTTTCGGATGGGAAATAACCAATACCGTTAAGCCCGACCTCAAACGGTCCGAACTCGGAAGCGGTGGCGGCAATACAGTCTCTCAGGTTCTTGAGTTTTGGTTCATGCACCTCACCGAGAAATTTTATGGTAAAATGGATATTTTGAGGGACCACCCATTTTACGTGTCTGAACGTACCGCGAATCGAATCGATGTACGCTCCGATTTTTTCCTGAATGTCTCCCGGAATCTCTACAGCAACAAACGTTCTCATAGCAGTTCTTATCTCTTTTTCAGATGAAGTCGTAATATATCCAATACAGCCTGTGACATTCTACTCTTATTAATAAGCCGATCTACCACAAATTGCAACTTTTTTGTCTCCGTTCCGTATACAGTCGAAATCCCCGCATACAAAAGCCCCACAGGTTTCTCGTCGCTTCCGCCGCCGGGACCTGCTATCCCGGTTGTCGAAAGCCCTATATCAGCACCCGTAACATTCCGCACTCCTTCGGCCATGGCGCCGGCAACTTCAGCCGATACCGCGCCATGGGACCCGATGAGACCGGGATCGACACCCAGCACGGAGCATTTCGATTCGTTCGAATAGGTCACGAGACCCGCCAGCAGATAGGCCGACGATCCGGGAACGTTCGTGAGACGGTGAGTGACAAGCCCGCCAGTGCACGATTCGGCTATCCCGATGGTGAGGCCATTTCCGACGAGCATATCCCCGACGACCTTCTCCATGCTTTCGCCGCCGGTCGAATAAACGAGATCGCCGAGTATGGCAACAATCTCGTCACTCAGAGCGGAAGCGCTCATCGGAGCATTTTCCTCAGTCCGTATGACAACGGCAATACCTTCGGGGCCGGGATAATAGCTGAATGCCTCACGAGCTCCGGGCAGAATCCCGATACGTTCGTAGAGCCCCGATTCCGATATACCCGTGACATGAACCGTCGCGGTTTCAGCCTTCGAAGACTCATATCCGTCCCGAATCAGCGGCAGCACTTCCTGATCGAACATCAGCCGCATCTCGTTGGGGACACCGGGCATAAGATACACAACATGGCCGTTCAATTCCAGTGAAATTCCGGGCGCTGTACCGATGGGGTTGACAAGGGGAACGGCGCCGGTCGGAATCAGGGCCTGCTTTTTATTCGACTCGCTCATGAACCACTTGCGCCGCCTGAAAAGAGCCTCGATTCTTCCCAGAACCTCTTCATCGAGCACAAGCTCGCGGCCGAAAGCCTCCGCAAGGGCCTGAACGGTCACATCGTCCGATGTCGGTCCCAGACCCCCGGTGGCGAGCGTCACATCCGACCGTTCCAGCGCGGTACGGAACGCCACGGAAATATCCGGAATGTAATCCCCCACAACGCTGACATGCCTTACAGGGAATCCGGCTTTCATGAGAGTATCGATCAGGTACGCGGCGTTGCAGTCGATCGTGCGTCCCGAAAGAATTTCATTCCCGACAACGATAATTTCGATTACAGGAGTCACAGAATCCCCGGAAAAAAGTGTATGAAAAGGCGCAGCGTCAGATTGGCATATATCCCCGCCAGAACATCATCCGCCATCACTCCCCAGCCGCCCGGCAGCTTCTCCGCCAGCCGCACGGGGGATGGCTTGAAAATATCGGCGATCCTGAAAAGCACAAATCCCGCAGCGAGACCCGTATACGACAGGGTGAGAAAGGAAAGCGTCACAAGCATCCCGACAACCTCGTCGATCACCACTCTGCCGGGATCATGGCCCCAGTACCCTTCGCATTTCCCCGAAGCCCAGACACCCAAAAGAAAAAGCGCCGGTGTACCCAGCCATAACCATTTCAACGCGCCTACGGGAACGAGCAGGTAGAGAAGCGGGCCCCAGAGCGAACCGGCCGTACCCTGCGCCCATGGCACATAGCCGATATACATCCCGCTCGCCGTAAACCGCGCCGCAAAGCCTCCGAATCCCCCGCCGGTGAGTTCCTGTTCAGCGGTCACGGATTTTTTCAGTATACCCACCGTTTTCCCGTCATGGAGTGTGAATAATCTTTGGAATATATATACCGGATAAAAAAGAGGTCAGGAGACAGGAGGCCGAAGCATGTATGACGGATTGCCGTAACAAAAGCTATGTGGTGAAATAATTATTCCCGTATCCGACCGTAAATTTCTCAAACCAATACACATTTAAAGATTCAGCGTTCAGCCTTCACAAGTATCATGCTTTTGCCGGATTTCCGGCAAAGAGATATTTGATCCAGGAATACAGTGTGAATACCACCGCTATACCGACCAGCACATCAAAAAAGGTACGGAATCCGGAAATGCTGATCCACGGCCCTGAATATCCCAGATGAAGAGCGATAATCCGGGCGCCATAAAAAACGATGATGGTTATTATCACGGTGAGCTGAATAGTCGTCTTGAGCTTTGCATCCCCGGAGGTTTTGAGCTCCGTCCCGCTTATAATCGCCCTGACCCGCATTATGGTAACCCAGATATCCCTTACAATAATCACGCCGACGAGCCAGAAATTGACGAGCCCCATGAACCAGAACTGGACGAGCGCGCCGATCACGAGGATTTTATCGGCGAGCGGGTCCATGAATTTGCCGAGTTTTGTAACCTCTTTCCTCTTCCGCGCCAGCTTCCCGTCATAGAGGTCGGTTATCGCGGCTGTTACGAAAACGATAAGAGCGAGCACGGAGGTAATCCACGAGCCCTCGGCGAAAAGCCACAGATAGAGGGGAACCAGGAGGATTCTCAGCATCGTCAGCAGGTTGGCCGGATTCATCACTCCCGCTTTAATGGAATGAACTTCCCGTTTATCGTTCATGGCTGATTTTCCGGATTTCTGAGAATATCCAGACGGCCCTCGAGCGAGCGCGCCAGGGTCACCTTGTCCGCCAGCTCCAGATCTCCGCCGACAGGAAGCCCGCGGGCGATACGGGTAACACGGACACCCGACCGTGCAAGCCGATCGGCGATGTAACTGGCGGTCGTTTCGCCCTCGACTGTCGGATTCGTTGCAACGATGACTTCCCTGACCGAGCCGTCGAGCCGCTTTTCGAGCTCCCTGATCCGGATATCATCGGGGCCGATGTTATCGAGCGGAGACAGCGCTCCGCCGAGCACATGGTACACGCCGCGAAACACACCGGATTTCTCGATTGCGTTGACATCGGAAGGATTTTCCACCGCGCAGATGACCGAGCGGTCACGGCGCATGTCGGAGCAGATCGGACAGGGGTCTTCCTCGGTCAGGTTGAAGCATCCCGAACAATGGGTCACCCTGTTCTTCACGTCCTCGATGGCACGGGCAAGCCCGAGCGCTTCTTCGCGGCTCAGCTTCATGATATGAAAGGCAAGCCGCTGCGCCGTTTTAATGCCGATACCGGGCAGGTCTGCCAGTTTCTCAACGAGCGTGTTAAAAACACCCTGTTCCTGCATAGTTTCATCCAAGCCCGGGAATACCGAGACCCGATATTCCCCCCGGAAGGAGTTTGCCCATCTCGGCTTCCATCATTGATTTAGCGTTGTCACGGGCATTGGCGATTGCCGCGACGATGAGGTCTTCCAGAAGCTCGATATCCCCGGGATCAACGACTTCCGGGTCGATTTTGACCTCGAGAATTTCCTGCTGGCCGTTCGCTATCACCTTGACCATGCCGCCGCCGGATGATCCCTCAACGGTTTTCTTCGCAAGCTCCTCCTGCATCTCAAGCATCTGTTTCTGCAGTTTCTGCGCCTGCTTCATCATATTGCCCATATTACCGAATCCCTTGGTCATTTCACTCCCTCCATGAGCCGTTGATCTCACCGTCAAAACGCCTGAGAATATCGCCGACAACAGGCTCCCGTTTTATAAGATCATCAACCTCGGTCACTTTTTTTTTACTGTCGGCATGACGCACATAACATGCGATTTTCACTGGTGTACCCACGATAGCTCCGAAAATTTCTTCAAGAGCGGACGCATTCGATTCGACCGTTTTACGGTGAAATTCATGCCCCGATTCAAACGCCAGGGTCAGTTTCCCGTTATCGAACGATTCGGGTTCGCTTACCGCAAGAGAAGGGCTCACTCCCGGTTTCACCGAGCCGATACGGTCGGTAATCGCTCTCCAGCTGCTCCTGATGGAACCGATCGCGGGTTCGACACTGAGACATTCGGGTTCCTCATCATCGGAATACCCCGGATCCATGGTATATTCGGGAACTTCCGAATCTCCGGCAGCTTCCGCTGCATCAAACCCGGAACTTTTCGCGGACGGTTTTTCCCCGTAGGCCGAGGATGCCCGCGCCGTGGGCACCGGAGGTACTCCCGCAGGCTGTCCGGCGGCTTTCGCACCGCCGAGCATGTCGAAAAGACTCTTGAGCTGCACTGTGGTTTCCATGCTCGCCATGCGGACGAGAGCCATTTCGATACGAAGCGTGGGTATCACCGCATAGGCAAGAGAGGATTCCGTATCGGTCACAACCTGTATCATCCTGACAAGGTCGCCCTGGTGGAACCATTCCGACTGCTCCCTGATTCTGAGCCGCATGTCATCCGACAGGGTGATCTGATCGAGCCCGCCCTCGAAACGGGAATAGAGCATATCGCGGAGATGACCGAGCAGCCCCTCGACGAATTCCTTGAGGTCGCCGCCCCCGTCATAATATGCGGTAAACAGCCCGAGGACACCGGCGGTATCCTGCTCATGGCACCGCTCGACAATCCTGAAAAAAATCTCACGGTCGGCGATACCGAGAACCTCGGTGACATCACCAATCGTTATATCCGTCCCCCGCGAAGCCCTGAGCTGTTCGAGGATACTCTCGGCGTCACGCATGGCGCCGGTTGCCCGCCGGGCGATGAGCATCACCGAGGAATCGTCGATTCCGATGGACTCGGCTTCGGCGATAGTCCTGATTTTCCCCGCGATTTCATGGACCGAAAGACGGTGGAAATCAAACCGCTGGCACCGTGACAGTATAGTGACCGGAATTTTATGCGGCTCGGTGGTGGCAAAAACGAAGATGACATTCGAGGGGGGCTCCTCGAGTGTTTTCAGGAGCGCGTTGAACGCTTCCCGTGAAAGCATATGGACTTCATCGATGATATACATCTTGTACCGGCACTGCGTCGAATGATACCCGATGTTGGAGATGAGGTCGCGGGCATCATCCACACTGTTGTGCGAAGCGCCGTCCAGCTCCTGCACATCCATGGAAGCGCCGGACTGGATGCTCACACAGTTTTCGCAGACGTTGCACGGCTCCTCGGCAGGTCCATGGATGCAGTTGAGCGCCTTGGCGAAAATCCGGGCCACCGTGGTCTTACCCACCCCGCGTGGGCCGCTGAACAGATACGCATGGCCGACACGGCCACTCTTGATGGCATTTTTGAGCGTCTCGGTGACATGCTTCTGGGAAATGACATCACGGAAAAACTGTGGTCGCCATTTTCTGGCGGTTACGATATAGGACATATTTTCGGCAGTGTGAAGTTTAACCTGTTAATCCGATCGATTCTCAAAATTTAATAGAACACGGATTTACGCGGATCGGACGGATTTTCACGGATTTTTTGGTTGAGATGTATACTTTTGAATAATTATTAAATGAAAGTATAAATAATCTATTATCTCAATTTGTGTCTTTGTGGTAAATATTTTCATGAGTAACCTGGATATATCTCGGGGTACCATTTATCATACGGTTCGAGGTGGCGAACCGGCCGTAACGAATTCATAAACGTCACTCCGCCGAAACAATGCGGGCCATCGCTTTTTCCGAACCATATATGAATATACAGGTCGTGCACCCTTCCTCGGCAGGGCATTTTAATGTTCCATGAAACACCCGGCTCCGGCCAAGTTGTCCTGCGGCACACGAAAGAACTTCCTACCGCTGCTATCTTCCGATCCTGACGGGGTTCGGAAGACTCCCGTTGCGCAGGTCCCGGCCTTCAACACCGGAATGGATCACTTCAGCAAAAAAATACCGAGACCTCGTCCGGGAATTCAACCCCGCTATAGCGGATTGCGGGTTACAGGGCACCGCTAGCTCCCCGTCTAGCACGACCATCTCGATTTAGTGCACCGGAACCGTGCCAGCCCGGTTTTTCAGGTCAGAGCCGGGGTTCCGTTTTCTGCATGTTCCTTACATAGGTCAGCAGAATCTTGATTTTTAAAAATATAACAGGCTCGCCCGGAAAAAGCAAGCTTCACATCATAACTGGTAACTCCCCATTTTTTTCAAGTCATACCTTTGTCCCCGATCTATTCATGAATTTTAACAGAACGCGGATTTACGCGGGTCGGGCGGATTCAGACGGATTTATTTTTTTATATCTACCGATGTAACATAGTGTAGGGGTAATTCATGAATTACCCCTACACCTTGCCTTTGTACGTTTGTGGCAGATTATTTTCACGAATAATCTTCATAATCATCGAGAGTAATAATGAAGGATGAAAAATATATGCGGGCTGTACATGGATTCCCGATTAAAGATCCGGGAATGACTGTATTATGGGGATTCCCGACACACAACCGGGGCTTCAGTACCGGGAACCATAGATGCATTTTCAGATAAAATCCGGGATATATCCTATTTTCCCTGTTATGATTACACTTTTTTAATTATAATGGTTATCATTAGCGGAAGTGTGTTACCGCTTTCCAGAAAATTCAAGATAATATATTGCATATCCGTTGAAAGGAACCTGTATGAAAAAAGCGAAAAGAACGCTCGATGGCTGCGGGACAGGCGCTATATCGCGCCGCCGTTTCATCACGGAAGCCTCATCGACCGCCGCGGCCGGGGCAGCCGCGATTTCCCTCGCCGGCTGTGGACAGAAACCCGCCCAAAAATCCGGCAAGGGACTGAAATATGTGATGTTAGGCCGGACAAACATGAAGACATCGGTGTTCCTCGGCGACCGTATGGCCGATACGGAAATGTACAAGGCCGCACTCGATGCAGGGATCAACTACTGGCACAAGTTCGGTCACTGGGTCGATCCCGCGCCGTACGAACTCTTCCGTGAACGGGACCGCGATTCTTTCTACTGTGACACGGTAGTGGCAAGCCTCGAAAAGGACAAGGCCATCGAGATTTTCGAGGGCTGCCTGAAAAAAACCGGGCTCGAATACATCGACGGATTCAAGGTTCATTCCCAGTACCGCAAGCCGGAGGACGTCAAGGCGAAAACGGGCGTGATACAGGCGTTCGAGACCCTCAAGAAACAAGGCAAGACACGTCATCTCATGATGTCCCAGCATGTCAACACCTCCGAGATATTCGAGGCGGCCATCGACAGCGATTTCTTCGACCTCATTCAGGTGCCCGTCAACCCGACAGTGCCGCGCGACTATTTCACCGACGATAAATTTTCGCAGACGAGCCAGGACCGGTATCTCGCGCTCATCAAGAAGGCCGCCGGCAAGGGAATCGCGGTCACGGCGATGAAGGTCTTTCTCTACGGCGCAAAGAACTGGGAAGAAGTGCCCGATCTCAGGGAGCGTGTGAGCGCGTACCTGCCGGACAACAAGAGCATCGCCACCGCGCTCATACACTGGGCGCTCAATGTCCCCGGCGTGAAGGCGTACGGCAGCATGCTCTATTCCTTCGACGAACTCAAGGAGAACCTCGAAGCGGTCGGCGGCACTCTCACCGCCAGCGAGGACCAAGGACTCAGGCGGTTCGCCGAGTGCATGGGCGGGTACTACTGCCGCATGTGCGGAGCATGCGAGCGGGCCAACCCGGACGGCGTAGCGGTGTCGGACATCCTCCGGTTCTCCGGCTATTACACGGGATTCGGCGCAACGAGGGAGGCGCGGGAGTATTACGCGCAGATTCCGAAAACGAAACGGGCCGATGCAGTTAATGATTACCGTTCATACGAAAAGGCGTGCCCGTATGGTGTACGGGTCGGGGAACTGCTGAGAAAGGCGCATGAGAGGCTGGGATAAGGGGGAAAACGGAAAGAAAGATCACTTATCCCTGAGCCCAGTCAGTACTGACTGAGGCTATACGACATAAAAACGGTTTTATGTATTTAAACTGTCTGAACCATTGATTACCGTGATTAACTGATTGCCATGATGATATTGGTCATTATCCCGGTTTTAATCATGAAAATCATTTAATCATTTCAATCAGCGGTTCAGACTTTTTTTCTTTAAATACCTGTCTCCGAAAAATAATACTTGAATTTGCATGATTCTGATTATTAAATAAGGAGTAAAATAATAGAGAGGGATATTCGAAGTATATCATGGAATAGACTTCATGCGTTCGGTATCGTTGGCTGTGGTGTCGGAACGGAAAAGTCAGGACATCATAAAGGAGGGTATATGCCGGTACGGAAATTGAAGGAATTCCTCGACAGCAAGGGGATAAAGTATGTAACGATAAGCCATTCAAAGGCTTATACGGCGCAGGAGGTGGCGGCTTCCTCCCACATCCCGGGAAAGGAGCTGGCGAAGACGGTCATGGTCAAGATAGACGGCAGAATGGCGATGGCGGTTCTGCCCTCCTCTCATCAGATCGATTTTCACCTCCTGAGAAAGGCCATCGGGGCAAAAAACGCCGAGCTTGCCTCCGAGGAGGAGTTCAAAGACCTCTTCCCCGAGTGCGATGTCGGCGCGATGCCGCCGTTCGGGAATCTCTACGGGATGGATGTGTATGTCGCCGAAGCGCTCAGCGTTGACGAGGAGATCGCGTTCAACGCCGGTTCCCACACGGAGCTCATCCGTCTGAAATACGCCGATTTCGAGCGGCTGGTCAAGCCGAAAAAAGTGCGGTTTGCTTCGCTTTGACCGGTATTTTCACCGATTCGGAAAACCATATACACACACAAAAGCCACTCCACTGCGGGGTGGCTTTTTTTGCTCTTTTTTCGCCTGCATTTTCACGGTAAATCATATCAGAACCAGTAACGCATGCCGATTGCGGCGTTCCCGGTCAGCTCGGTCGCGGGAGCGATATCCATGATGGGCGCGATCTCGAAGAAAGCATCGAACGGCGCATCCTCGAATTCATATGATGTCCCGATAACGAACCGTATCCCGATCCTCGATTCTTCCTCGATACGGAGACGGCCTCCGATGCCGTAATAGAGAATCAGTGAACCCTCGGTAATCTCCAGATTATCGTTGAGAATTTCACGGTTATGGTTGAGAACATCGACATGAACGTGGAGATGAGGTTCCTTGACAAACGACCATGCCACAGCGCCGTCATACGCAATCGTTCCGGCCTGACGGTATTTAAAGGAAAATCCCGTCGGCTCGCCGATAATTAGCCCGACTCCGCAAGTTCCGGGCTGGGCGGGCGCAGGACAGGCGGTAAGCATATACACGATAGAAGCAAGAGGCGATATGGTCAGCAGAATTCTTTTTATCACGTGTTCTCTCCGGTTTTTTCTATTATCTGATGAAATGAGGAATGAAAGAATGCTTCACGAGCATAATATAACAAATCAACATATAACAAATCAACCGGAGGTTATCAACGCCATCGTATGTTCGGTAAATAACCATTTTTAAGGTCACTTTTTAATCTGATACTTTCCTTTGCTCGCCCGAAGGAAAGTATCCAAAGGAAAGGGCGCCCGTGAAAAGCCTTCTTCCCCGTTCACAACCGTTTTTCGGGAATGTGTGAACTCACGAGCCTTCGGCTCGCTCGGACAGCACCCATTCTCTTTCCGAAAACCGATTGTGAACGCGGGGCTTTTCAACGGGTTTGTAAATTCTCGATCTGAAGTAGCTTATATTCTATTTACAATCAAGATGTTACATGATATTTTCATATTAATGTCTGGGGATTATCATTTCCATTGTGAAACCGGGCTTTTATCAGTACTCACCGCTTTAACGGGCGCCGCCGGGTTTGTAATCTGCTTCGAGCGGCAGCGCAACCGGTCTGTCCGTCTCGGCGGCCTTGTATATTCCGAGGATGATCTCGGTTGACTTCCGCGCCTCATGACCGCTCACGGGCATATCGTCTCCCCGGAGCAGAGCCTCGTAGGCAGCACGGAAACAGCGCACATGGTTGTCGAGACCGAGCATGGGGGACGATGACGATCCGGATACCCGCACCGCTTCGCCGAACGAGGCGGTTTTGTCGGCGCCGCCCCAGCAGGCACGTGTCACGATTCCCTCGGTAACCGATGCCCAGCCGTCGGTTCCCTTTATTTCGAGGCTCTGGCCGATGCCCGGTCTGAAGCAGGTGCCGCCAAGAATGGTCATGGAAGCGCCGTTTGCGAGCGCCAGTTCGCCGTACCCGAAATCCTCGGCCTCGATATACGTGTGAACGAGCCGTTCCGCTATTCCCTTCCTCACCGTTTCCACCGGCGCGCCCATGAGCCACTGGAGGAGGTCGATGTAGTGGATTGACTGGTTTATGAGCGCCGCGCCGCCGTCGAGGGAATATATGCCATGCCATGAGGACCCGGTGTAGTATTCGGGATTACGGTAGAGTTTGCACTCGGTGGAACCCTCGATTATTTCGCCCAGATTCCCTTTTTCGATAACGTCCTTCAGGCGCTGCACATGGGGATTATACCGGTGCTGGAAGCTGACCGTGAGCTTCACGCCGTTCTTTTCGCAGACCCCGATGGCACGGTCGATCCGGGCGAGTGTCACTTCGAGCGGCTTGTCGCAGATTACATGCCTGCCCGACAGCGCGGCCCGCTCGATATATTCGAGGTGCTGTCCGCTCGGCGTTGTGATGTGCACGACATCCATGTCCGGATGCGCGAAGAACCGGTCGATGTCGCGGTATACCGCAACCGAGCCGTCAAGCGGAAAATCCCCGGGAGCACGCCCTTCGCGGGGGATTTCGCTCCTGTTCCAGACCGCGGTCACTTCCACGAGGTCGCCGAGTCCCTCGACGAGGGCCCGGTAGTGCATGTTTCTCCCGGCCAGCCCGAAGCCGATGATTCCTGTTTTTTTGCGCGATTTCATACTATTTTCCCCTCTATGGTGAACACGCTGTACCATTCCTTACATGCTTATGGTATACTTATAGTATATTAGACCGGAGAGGCTTTGTATGTCAAGGAACAAAATGTTTTTCATCGAATACCGGATTTTTAAAATTTTTATTCTGATACTTTCCTTTGCTCGCCCAAAGGAAAGTACCTCAAAGGAAAGGGCACCCGAGAAAAGCCTTTATCCCCGTTCACTGCCCGTTTTTCGGGAATGTGTGAACTCACGAGCCTTCAGCTCGCTCGGACAGCACCCATTCTTTTTCCGAAAACCGGTTGTGAACGCGGGGCTTTTCAATGGGTTTCTCAATTCACGGCTTTAATAGAACATACCTGTTAACAGTCAACATATTGATCAACACTCGAAAATGTTTTTTAACCCGGATTTATCTGAAAACGTATCGGCGGTTACTGGCGTCGAAGCTCCTGAAACATTGTCATTCTCAAATCTTTAATCGGGAATCCATGAGCAGCCTGCATACCTTTTTCATCCTTCCTTATTACCATCTATGGTCATGGGGTTATTCATGAAAATATTTCGCCACAAAAGTACAAAGGCAAGGTGTAGGGGTAATTCATGAATTACCCCTACACTATGTTACATCGGTAGATATAAAAAAATAAATCCGTCTAAATCCGCCCAATCTGCGTTCAAATGAACTACCCCGCAGCAGAGCTGCGAGGTATCAAACTCTCACCCAAGGCCATCAAGAAATGAGAGTTGTGCATCATAGATTTGTTTGTACTGTTTACCTTGTTTTTCAACATAGTTGCGTATCACTTCTTCATTGC
>JAJFUH010000150.1 GCA_021372535.1 bacterium | reverse complement strand
GGCGCCAGTTCCCTGGGCCAGACCATCGATGTACCATCGAAGTTCCGTTCGATCACACTTGCCATGATCCGTTCGACACCGATACCGTACGAACCCATGACAATGGGATGCGAAATCCCGTTTTCATCGAGGAAACTGGCGTTCAATGCTTCGGAATACCGTGTTCCGAGCTTGAAGATGTGTCCAACCTCGATTGCACGGGAGACGGAAAGCTTCGCTCCGCATACTATGCACGGGTCACCTGCCTGTACGGCCCTGAGCTGAATGTAACGATCAATCCGGATATCACGGTCCATGTCCACGCCGATATAATGGCAGTCAATCTCGTTTGCTCCGGCAACCAGATCGGTTGTTCCCTTAAGCACCGGATCGGCAAATACTTTAACGTTGTCGATACCGATCGGGCTGACAAAACCCACTTCGGCGCCGGTAAGAGCACTGACTTCGTCGGGCTCAGCCGGTCTGCATTCCCCGAGTACCGCTGCGAGTTTGACATCGTCAACCTGATGATCCCCCCTGACAAGAATAAATACCCGTTCGTTGTCCTTGAGGGTAACATAAAGAAGCGATTTCACGAGCCGTGACGGTTCTACATGAAGAAAATCTGAAACATCATCAATTGTCCGCTTATCGGGCGTGTGGGTTTTACGGAGCTCTTTCCGCTCTCCTGTCACCGGTTCGACCACCGATTCCGCGATTTCCTGGTTTGCCGCATAACCGCACGAGTGACAGTTGACGATTTCGTCGTCGCCGGACTCAGACAGCACCATGAATTCTTCGCAGTCACGGCCTCCCATTGCACCGGAGGATGCTCTGACAATCCTGATATCGAGCCCCGAACGCTCAAATATCCGTATATAGGCTTCACGCTGGAGCTGATAGCTCCTGTCGAGACCCTCGGCATCGACATCGAATGAATACGCATCCTTCATGAAAAACTGACGAACCCTCAGGAGGCCCGACCGGGGACGTACCTCGTCCCTGAACTTGGTCTGAATCTGGTACCACATCTGGGGAAGATCACGGTATGATCGTATATCATGGGAGGCTATCTCGGCGAAAACCTCTTCGTGAGTCGGTGCAAGGCAGAGGCTGCGGCCTTTCCGATCCTTGAGACGGAACATATCGTCTCCGAATGTATCCCAACGCCCGCTCTGCGCCCAGAGCTCCGCCGAGGAAAGCACCGGGAGATAAAATTCCTGACATCCGATACGCTCCATCTCCTGACGGATGATTTCCATGATATTCCTCAGGATACGCCACCCGAGGGGCAGTATGGAATAAACGCCCGCGATGTGCTGACGGATAAGCCCGGCTCTCAGCATCATCCGGTGGCTCGGTATTTCGGCTTCCTTGGGGATTTCTTTGCGCGTCGGTATAAAGCAGCTCGATACTTTCATGCAGTGATACTCCAGTCTATTTTATGAGGGCGCTGAAAAAGGTTTTTCACGCGCCCGATAATGAAATATGTTGTTTTGTTGCTGTCAAGGGCATCAAACATGTCCCAAAATCATTAATCGGGGATCGGCACTTCGTGCTGATCTATGGCAGCTTCTATCAACATATAAGATATTGTTTTACAAGCTCTTCTTATAGTGTATCAATCATTTTTTGCAGTTTGCGAAGATCGGCCAGAATTTCCTTAACATTGACCTCGTTCTGTGTGAACGGAAGCGAAAGCTGGGATTCCGTGGCATCCCTGTCGGTTTTCAAACGTTTCTTTGCGCCCTCGATGGTATATTTTTCATCGTAGAGGAGATGCCTGATAAGCCTGACAATTCTCACATCGCGGTCGGTATACGCGCGGTTACCCGCACGGTTCTTGCGGGGCCTGAGCGTGGGGAACTCGCCTTCCCAGAATCTGAGAATATGCGGTTTCAGCCCAGTCATCTCGGCCACTTCGCTGATGGAGTAATAGAGTTTTTTCTTTTCCTCAGCCATGATTTTTTTCTGGTTTCTGGTTTATAGTTTACTGTTCATGGTTCGGGATTTGGTAAACTGTCGATTGAGGATAAAGCTCTCATACAATATGTTCGTGTTTCGGGTCGCGGGTCATGAGTTCGCGGACCGCTTCACCGGGCGGCAGGCCCTCGAAAAGAACGCCATATACTTTCGTGGTAATCGGCATATCGATGTCATGCTTCACGGCATATTCATGAACCGATCTCGTTGTCGGCACTCCCTCGGCGACCATGACCATTTCCCTGAGAATGTCCTCGGTTTTCCTGCCGCGGGCGAGTTCCTCTCCCAGACGTCTGTTCCGTGAATGGCCGCTGATACAGGTCGTTATGAGATCGCCTATTCCCGATAAGCCGTTGAATGTTTCGGGACAGGCGCCCTGCATCTTTCCAAACCGTATTATTTCAACTATTCCCCTCGTTACAAGCGCGCTCTTTGCATTCGTGCCATACCCGAGACCGTCATTTATCCCCGCGGCAATGGCGATAATGTTTTTCAGCGCACCACCGAGCTGGACACCATGCGGGTCATCAGATGTATAAACCCTGAACCGCGGCGTCATAAACGCATCCCTTACGGTAAGTGCCGCTTCGGGAACATCGGAGGCCGACACAATAGTTGTAGGCAGTCCCCGTGCAACCTCGTTTGCAATACACGGACCCGACAGGGCAACAGTCTTCTCTACTCCGGTCTCCTCTGCGATAATGCCTGTCATAGTCATCATCGTATCATGTTCGAGCCCCTTGGAAAGAGACGCCATGAGCACATTTTCGCTCAAATTCCCGGCATTCTTCACAGCCTTCGCTGTCTGACGCATGACAGAGGACGGAACGGCAAAAACGAGCATGTCCGCACCTTCGACCGCTTCTCCGAGGCGCCAGGTGGCCAGTATCGTATCGGGAATTGGAAATCCTCTGAGATATGTTTCGTTCTCGCGGTGTTCGATCATATCCCGCGCAAGCTGTTCATTGTACTCCCACAAGGATACCGTATGTCCGTTTTTATCGAGCAGAAGCGCGGCAGTCGTACCCCAGTTACCCGCTCCGAGCACGGTAATTTTCATAATAGTATCACCAAAGTAAATATATATGACCAGGAGGGTATCACTTATTACTCGAAACCATTGAAATAATGAAAAATGGTTATACTTATCAGTTCCCTTTCCCTCTGTGTGAAAGAATTTCAGGGAACCCTCACCCCCGCCGTAAACAGGAGAGGGGAGATAAATATTATATCAGGTATTCAAGCATGGTACTAATAATTACTTCAAAGGTTATTACTCATTTTTCACCCGTTACGGATGCCTGTTGTTTACCCCTCCTGCCGAAACGGTTTTCCTCGCCTTTCATCAGTCTGACAATGTTCGAGCGGTGCCGTACAATAACCAGCAGACCGATAATGACCGAAAGAGCCGACAGCAAAACCGACTGATTCCCTCTGACAATCCCAAGAATGATCACCGATGCAGGCAGAACCGCAGCAGCCGCTATGCTCCCGACCGAAACATAACCAGTGCCGAAGGTTAGCGCCACCCATACAACGACCGCGATAAGGGACGGCACCGGAGACAGCCCCAGAAATACTCCGAATGCGGTTCCCACTCCTTTCCCTCCTTTGAATCCGGCAAAAACAGTCCATACATGACCCGATATTGCCGCCAGACCGGCCAGAATACGGCGCACCTCGAGAGAAACAGAGGGATCGGAAGGCACGAATCCTGTCAGAAACACGACGCAAAAGAAACCTTTGAATATATCGATGAGCCCGACAGTTATCCCGATACGTTTCCCGAGGACACGGAACGTGTTGGTGGCGCCGGGATTACGGCTGCCATGCTCACGGACATCGATCCCCCGGAAAACCTTGCCGAATATGATACTCGTAGGGATCGAACCGATACAGTACGAAAGCACGATTAACAGAATTGTCAACATGATATTGTATGATACTGAAGGTCAGGTTTAAAAGCAAATATTGTTTGGTTTATGGTCGATAGTTTCTGGTCTCTGGTCTCAGGTTTATAGTTTTTTCACTTGTGCCTTATGCCTTGTGCCTTGTGCCTGTCATTATGATCTAAGGTTTTATTGTTTACCGCGCTGCTTGAATGTCACCTTGATCGGTGTCCCTTCGAAACCATACTCTTTACGGAGGGAACGCTCGACATATCTGGTGACATGTTCTTTCATTTTTCTGACATCACTGACAAAAAACACAAAGGAGGGCGGTTCGATACCGTACTGTGTACCATACAGGATCGATACATCACCGGCGCTCGGAGGAAATCTGAATGTCTCGGTAAAACGGTTGATCTCGGCTGTGGAAATCCTCAATGTACGGGCATCCTGAATCTGTATCGCGTTATCGATGATGTTAAAGACCCGCTGCGTGGTGAGGGCCGAGGTAAAGATCATTTTAAACGCATCCTTGTCCGGCAGGGAGTTCCGAATCTCTGCCTCGATTTTTTTCATGGTCATATGGTCTTTTTCGACGAGGTCCCACTTGTTGGCTACCATGATCATGCCTTTACCGGATTTATCGACATCATCGATAAGATTCTTGTCATACGATAAAAGTCCCTCGCTGATGTCAAGAACAACAGCCGCAATATCGCACCGAGAAAGACTCCTGAGCGTCCTGAGGGAACTGTAGTACTCGAGAGACTCCTTCAGTTTCGTAACTCTTTTCAATCCGGCCGTATCGACGAGAATAATATCACGGCCCCTGTATTTGATATGGGTATCGGTTGAATCACGGGTTGTCCCCGGAATATCGGTCACCAGAACGCTTTTTTTCCCGGTAAGGCAGTTGACAATGGACGATTTCCCCACATTGGGCCGTCCTATTATGGCTATCCTCAGCGGAGAAACAAGATCATTCCAGTCTTTATCATTCACGGGAAGTTTTTCAATAACCGCATCGAGCAGATCACCGGTTCCCCTGCCTGTTTTACCGGATACGGGATACGGATCGCCGATTCCGAGACTGTAGAACTCGTAAATATCGTATGCCTGACGGTTGGAGTCGACTTTATTCACTCCGAGAATAACCGGTTTGCCGCTCCTGAAAAGCACTTCGCAGATCGCGCGGTCAAAGTCGGTAATTCCTCCGTTCACATCAACGAGAAAGAGAACGACATCGGACTCCTCGATTGCAAGAAGGCTCTGCTCCGATACCGCCTGTTCCATGGTATCCTTGCTTGATATGATAAAACCGCCGGTGTCGACAAGCATGAACTTCTTTCCGTTCCATTCGAATTCATAGGAATTGCGGTCGCGGGTGACACCGGGAGTGTCGTCGACGATAGCAACCTGACGCCGAAGGATACGATTGAACAGTGTGGACTTCCCGACATTGGGACGGCCTATGATAGCAATAACCGGAATAGCCATTTTTTAACTACATTCTTGGTTTATGGTTTATAGTTTATGGTTGTATTGAAAAGGCAGAGAAACAAGGATTTCAATGATTCATATTTGAAGTCAGGTGTCGATTGTCAGGCGTGTATCCTCCTGGAAAAAAACATCCAGAGGATTATACGTACCCTGAATCACCTCGATGCCATATGTATCCGCAATATTCTCCGGCGTCGTATCATCGAGAAAAACACCATCGGCGTTGAGACAGTTCGGAGGCAGCACAACAGTCTCTTCATGACCGGTATCCCGGAGCGCATTTATAATATCCCTGCCTGTCAAAAGACCCGATACCGTCACCGAATCGCCGTAAAACCCGTTCCTCACCGTCACCGTCCTCGCCTGAATACCCGGAACCTTATTGAGACAAAGCGACAAATCCTCGATATATGGTGACATGGAAACGCCAGTCACCAGCACATAATTCCCCGGACGCGGCTCTGTCATTCCCAGACGGTGTTCCAGTCCCGAAACAGACTCCATAAAATCACGAATCATACCCACGCCGTTTTCTATCTGGGGAAAATCGTCATAATAGATGGTTCCCGGTATCTCATGGCCCGCGCGGATATACCATTCATCGGAACAATATACAAAACCGTATCCGTCTTCCCCTAAGTATTTTTCATGAAACCCGTCAACGAGCACGATAGTTTGAGTGGCATCGACACTATCTATTCCCTTAAGCGGGAAGAGATCATCACGGTATTTTGTCAGTCCGACGGGGACAATCGCCACAGACCGTATTTCAGGGTACCGTTCACGAAGATCACGGATACTCCGCTCAAGCACATCACCGTCATTGATGCCCGGACAGATGACAATCTGGCAGTGGAGCACAATCCCTTCGCCGACAAGATGGTCGATCTTTTCCATGAGACCGTCATCACCAGAAAGCCCCAGAAGTTTTTTTCTCACTATAGGGTCGGTAGCATGAACCGAAACGTAGAGCGGGCTGAGATGCTGTTCAACGATCCTTCCGAGATGATGTTCTTTCAGGCTTGTTAAAGTCACATACGCGCCATGGAGAAATGAAAGACGGTAATCTTCATCCTTGAAATACACAGCCTTTCTCATTCCGCGGGGATTCTGGTCGATAAAACAGAACAGGCAGTTGTTGCCGCATGACATAAACTTCATGGGTTCGAATTCCATGCCGTGGTCTTCAGCCCCGTCGAACGTTCGTGTAAATTCTTTCGAACCGCGCCGCACGGTGAATGTGGTCGTCTCCCCGGAACCGTAATACATAAGATCGATCTCATCACGGGCAGAGCCGCCGTTGACTGCTGTCACCTCATCTCCCGGACGTATTCCCGCAATTTCGGCAGGGGAACCTTTCACAACCGCTGTAATCTTCACATGATCTCCATTCGTTAATTCCTTTATTATCTCTATAATATACTCAATTTAATATCCCGAAGAAAGACCACTCTTCGTGATATCAAGAAAACAGTACTTTTAAAAAATTTAAGAGGGCGATGAAAATGTGTCTTTTCACCGCCCTCCGATGAAACAGTATCGATACGAAACCGACTATTCGGCTATTAATGAAGGGTATATGACACCAGGGAGTATTCGCTCGATCCTTTCTCTATAATCTCGCCGCTTTCGATTATATTATATGTTTCTTTAA
>JAJFUH010000149.1 GCA_021372535.1 bacterium | reverse complement strand
CGGGGGCTCATCAGGGTTCCCAGGAAAGAACTGATCCATTTTCCCGAAGGCCTCTTAGGTTTCGGTGATTATACCGATTTTGCCGTTCTTGACATAAACGACTGCAAACCCTTCAAGAGTATGCTGTCCGCGGTTACGGGCGGTCCTGATTTTGTCGTTGTGGAGCCCCAATTGATATTCAGTAATTACAATCCGTTGAAATCGATTAATGCCCTGAGCGATCTGGGCATCGGGGACCCGGTTGATCTTGTCATTCTTTCCCTTGTTACACTGGCCGAGAATCCCGGCGATATTACACTCAACCTCCGGGGTCCGATTTTTATCAACCTCGTTACACGGCTGGCTCGGCAGATTATTCTTCCCGATGATACATTCCGCACAAAAGAACCCATTCTCCCGTACCGCAAACGTCCACGGCCTCTTGCGGAAAACATACAAGCAAGGCCTATAGCCTTTAATGGCGGCAGTTGCTTCTGATATGTGTGTATTGTTCAGCCTGATGGTATTCTTCAGCTCGTCACATTGATCCCGGCGTTTTCAGGAAGTAAGAACAGAGTTATTTCCCGATTTCGTTGAGTTTTTCGCGGGCAAGACTGGCCTCGTCGGAATTTTTATAAAGCTTGATAACTTTTTTCAGTGTTTCCTGGCCGGTTTTACTGTCACCTTTCTCGATCTGGGTGAAACCGATTTTCAGGAGCGACGCCCGTGCTTTTGAGGATTTGGGATATTGATCGACGACCTTCTGGAATTCCTTGATTGCGATGTCGAATTTTTTCTGTGCATAAGCGGCTTCGCCCAGCCAGTACTGTGCATTAGCGGCAAGGGTATGATCGGGGAACTGGAGGAGGAAGGACATGAAACGGCTTTCGGCGAGAGCGTAGTTGTTATTCTCGATATCCGAAAGCGCCGATTCATAGAGTTTTTCCGGATCAGGTTTGACCTGTGAAGGTGTTGAGGGTAGTTGAGAGACTGTTTTATTTGGTTGAGGTGCTGTACTTGATGGCTGAGTTTCGGGCTTTTTTTCCAGGCCACCGTATAACTGAATAGATTGGAGCCTGTCGAGAAGCTCTTTGAGCTGATAGTTTATCTCGTCCTGGCGCGCAGTTATCGTAGAGATGTTATCACTCTGATCTCTGGACTGGGAACCCATGAAAGCCCGCAGAGTCTGTGAAAGAACTATCTGTTCCTTGATAAGGCTGTCTATGCCGGCAACCGATTGTTCGAGTGCGGAAAGACGGGATTCAATTTCATGTGCATGAGTGTTTGACTCAAGCTGCATCTGCCTGAGATTACCTTTGGTGGCACATGAAACGAACATGATTATTACAATCACATTCAGAGGTAACCACAACAATACTCGTAATTTTGAATCCCGTCTGACCATGTTTCCGCACAGTTTAAAGTGTTACTGAGAGGTAATCCTGAATTCACTGCGACGGTTTTTCGACCATGCAGTCTCGTTATGACCTTGAGCCGCCGGACGTTCCTCGCCATACGAAATGGTGGATAAACGCGAGCTCGAAATACCGTAATCCATAAAAAACTGTTTTACCGAATCGGCGCGGCGCTGACCGAGAGCCATATTGTATTCATTGGTGCCCCGTTCATCGCAATGACCCTCGATCAGAATCTTTACGGAATTGTTCTTATTGAGGATCTCGGCATTACCGGTGACAACGCCTTTCATGTCGGACCTGATATCGGATTTGTCAAAATCGAAATAGACAGTCTGGAAAGCGGATTCCTGAATGCGGGTAGGCTGCTCGACAGGTTTTCTCTCGGGCTCCTTGACAACCGGTTTCGGAGCGGGTTTTTCCTCAGGCGCCTTGGTTACTTCTTTTTTGGGCTCTTCTACTACTTTTTTCTTGCTGGAACATCCGTTAAAAAAAGCAAGTGCCACGAAAAGGCTCAGCACTAAAATTAATGCAACGTTACCTTTTTTGTACATCTTGAAGTTCCTTTCAAATAAGGTTACAGAACAATCCCTACCGCCGTGAAGAAACACGAATGTCATCTCCGGAAACGGCAGGTGCCCACGCTGGTGATAAACTAATTCCATTTTTAGTGAGAGGGCGGACATTTGACCCGTCCCAACTCATAATATAAAGATTTTCTCCTCCTAGCCTGTTTGATGTGAACAAAATTCGTAATCCGTCCGGAGACCATTTGGGGTTCTCGTTGGAACCGCTGCCGAATGTCAGCATTACCATATCTTCCCCGGAAGTATTTGAGGTTGCAATGTCAAAACCGAAGTCGCTCAAAATAACAAAGGCAATCCGATCCCCGCGCGGCGACCAGCACGGTGAATCCTCATAAGTGTCAAGATTCGAAGTCAGACGGTGGATGCCGGTTCCATCGCTGTTCATGATATACACTTTCGGCAATCCCGACCGATCGGATGTAAACGCAATTTGTGTACCATCCGGCGACCATGTCGGGGAAGAGTCGATAGCGAAATGATTGGTAAGTCTTCGAATATCCTTTCCGTTTTTCCGGCACGTATAAATTTCAGCATTCCCGTCCCGTGACGAGGTAAACGCGATGATATCCGGATTGGTCGGGCACCATGCCGGTGCCGAATTCATGCCCTGCCATTGTGAAATATCGACCGTCTGCCCCGTATTGACGTTTATCATGACAATGGTCCACAGATTTCCGTTCAATGATGAATAAGCAATGGATCCACTGTCAGGTGACCAGTTTGGTGAAATATTGATCGTTCTCGAAAAGGTCATCTGCCGGTTTCTCCTGCCATCCGCATCCATGAGAAACAGCTCCTTGTTGCTGCCGGCTTTCTGGATGTAGGCAACTTGCGTCGCTATACTGCCCCGCAGACCATTATAGAGCTGAATTATATCATCCGCAATGATATGCGCCGTATACCATGGCCTGTCTTCCGCGATACGGTATTCTGCGGATAACTGGGTGACGGCAGTTTTAAGATCGATCACTTTCAAGCTGACCGTGCTGCTGTTACGGGACTCCTCTCTGAAAATAAAACACGACGCCCCGGCTGATTTCCATCGGGCAAACAGATTTTCGGAGGATTCAACAAGACTGTCCGGCAACTCTTTTACCTGAAACAATCCGCTGTTGTTCAAATCATCAGCCAGATAGTTCCTGACCGAGAGAACCGTGGAATCCGCAGCGGTTTCAAAACCCCCGAATCCGACTCCGATAAGACCTGATCCACCGGCTCTTACAGACAGAGTCACCTCTGACTGCCCGGCAGCATCGGAGACGGTTACACATAATATAATATAACATAAGAGCTGAACATGCAAATAAAACAAAAGATTTTGATAAATTCTCAAATATTTCATGATAGGAACTGCTACCTCTTTATGGTTCAAAAATGAAGTTGAAATGAACTCCAAGCTCGTCATGAGCAAAATTTTCCGGCAGAGGCCCGAACGGATTTGACTTTTGAATCGCATCCCATGCCGACCTGTCGAAGCTTATATTACTGGATGATTTTTCAACCTTTATGCTTAATATACGGCCATCCTTTGCAATACGAAAGTATACCGTAGACATCAATGATTCGCGGAGATTCGGATAACGCCAGTTGATATAAATCCTGTCCCGCATCTCGATAAGATAGTCAGGATAATCAAACTCCGTGTCAGTCTGTATTCCCTGTACCGGGGAACCTTTCCGGGCATCACTCTTTTTCTGATCCGAAGCCTGCTCGGTCTGTTTGGCGACCTGTTTCCGCCGTCTGGTTACGTTGGGAATCCTCTCATCGGGTTTTATCTGAACCTGCGGTACAATTGACTTTGTCTCCGCCTTCGGCGCTGATTTTGCGAGCAGCTGCTGAATCTGCTGCGGTGACACCGTCGATATCTGGTGAACGGTAAATGAAGGAGGAGTTGATGAGATATGAAACATGGATGAGATAATGACTCCTCCGAAAACCACAATATGACCCGTTATCGAAACGAGCATGTCCCGCAGCATACCTACCTCGCAGACACGCGGTTATTTCTCTGCGCTCTTTTTCGGTTCCTCGACGACAAGCCCGACATTCTCGCCTCCTACTTCTTTAACGTATCCGAGGATATCGATAACAGACCCGTAGGGAACCTCACGGTCCGCATTGATAAACACCGGCTCACCGGACCGTTTCTTCCAGATTTCACTGAAACTGTTTCGAAAGTTCTGGGTTTTTGTTTTCTCCCTGTCGATAAATACCGTTCCGTCCTTAGTGATGGAAACGACAATTCCTTCCGATATATTGGCCTTCGATGCTTTCCCAGCCGGTAGTTCCACATCGAGGAACTGGTGCATGGCGGGAGCTGTAATCATAAATATAATTAAAAGCACAAGAGTAACATCAATCAGATTGACGAAGGAGACATCGGCTTTGATCGGCATTCGCGGAATCATTCGTTGCCTCCGTTTGTGAACAGTTTGATCGAAAACTCTCCGATCTTTTCGAGACTGTCGAGACAGGCATTAATACCGGTGGAAAGGAAATTGTGTCCGGCCATGGCAGGAATAGCCACACAGAGCCCGGCGATGGTTGTCATGAGCGCTTCGGCGATTCCCGGAGCTACCGTCGCGATTGTAGCGTTTCCCGACTGGCTTATGTTGAGAAAAGAACCCATGATGCCCCACACGGTTCCCAAAAGACCGAGGAGCGGACTTATATTGGCAGTTGTCGCAAGGACAGCCATCCATTTCTGGAGCCTGTTGACCTCATGCGTCACCGCATTGCTGACAATGGTTTCGGGTGATATGAGATGTCTTCCCTGATTATATGAACGTATCAGCTTGATCAGTATTATGGGGATTGTTTTGGCAATACCCTTGGTAAACGGAGTACAGCTGTCCTCGATGTATTTAATGTCCGACTGGTTCGATAATGTCGCCAGGAATTTTGTTATGGCAGACCTGTAACTGTTTGTAAAAAAATACTTGTTCAGCATTATTGCCCAGGAAATAACAGAAAAAAACAGAAGCAGGGAAAGAATCCCTTTTGTAAAAAGAGTGGAATTGAGGATTAATCTGTAAGCAGTTATCTCTAATGAACCGGTCAATGCAAAACTCCGTTATACGGTTTCTCGTTAAAAATTCCTTAAAAGTACAATATAAACAATATGGAACAGAACGGCAACAACTCTTTGAACATTATGTTTTACCCGTTTTATAAAAAAACTTTTCTGTAAAACCTCATTGTTACAAAAAATATTACATGTTTATTTATACGGTAATCGGAAATAATTTACTGTTCACATCTGAAAGAAAATAAATTCAAATCCGTGTATATCCGTACAATCCGCGAAAATCCGTGTTCTAATAAATCATATGCATAGTTCGGAATAAATCATATAAAAAATCCTGATTTGTATCATTTATGGCAGTGTATGAAGTTTTTCTTTGAAGTTTGGTAATAAACGTTGTAGTTTAATTAAGGGGCCGGATGATACCGGATCAACTGACGCGTCCACAGCTCCGTTCACTAGATATTACTTCCGGATCATGATTTATGGCGGCGATTCATGATTGAGAATCCGCCGGGCAGCTTATTAAGGAGGTACTTAATGCTCGTTTTGTCCCGAAAGTCAGGAGAAACGATTCACATCGGGTCAGATATCGTTGTAACAATCCTCGATGTTTCGCGAAAATTCACACGGATAGGTATCAGCGCCCCCAAACATATCTGTATACTCCGCGGGGAGGTGAAAGAACAGATCGAGCAGGAAAACAAGCTGGCGGCGACTCAGAGCAGTCTCCTCGATGGCTTGATAAAACTTGGTTCCCTCTGGCATGACGATTCCGAAGCCGACGATGGTACTTCCAACCGATAAAAGTCATGTGATCACTGATTGAATGGATTATATCCTCCGATCAGATGGATTCCGCTGTTGCCCGCCCGAACGCTGATATACCGCTTTAACGGAGCATATTTCTTCCCGATACTGAAATATATTTTAGCCAATTCTGCCTGAATATTCATTTTTCTCGTTAAGACTGCACGGTTTTTTTCCGATAAATATAGTGAAAAGAGTAGCGTTATCATCACACCGGTATGTGTGCATGAACAGGTATCATCATGTCTGTTTTAATATTCTTACTATTTTAATATCAATACCTTAAATCACTAAAGATTTTTCATGTTGTGCCGATAACAATTAACAGAACTCATAGTGAGCAGGATATACATGTACAGGTTACCGAAGCATTAATAACGAAGGAGGGGATGTTATTACACAACGGTACAAAGAGCGATGTAACGATTTAATAGTATCAAAAGATTAGATTATACGTGGATTTATCGCATGGATGCGAATTCCTTTTCTACATGGGATAACATGGAGGTTAATCATGAGCTTGAGAATTAACAACAACATTTCGGCGATGAACACCCATCGCCAGCTTCAGAGAACAGACAAATTACTGGCGTCTTCTCTTGAAAGGCTGTCAAGCGGTTTACGAATCAACCGTGCAGCAGACGACAGTGCGGGACTTGCCATTTCGCAGAGACTGAGATCGCAGGTAGAGGGTCTCAAGATGGCATCACAGAATGCCGAGCAGGCTAAAAATGTGGTGCAGACCGCCGAAGGGTACCTCAACGAAATTCATAACATGCTCGGCCGTATGCGCGAGCTGGCGGTTCAGGCTTCGTCCGATACCGTGGACGATACCAACCGGTCGTCGCTCCATGCGGAATTTTCCTCGCTCCGTAATGAAATAACCCGTATCGCGGGAGCTGCCGAGTACAACAGCCAGAAACTGCTCGACGGGTCGTTCAACAAAACATTCCAGATAGGTCCCAACAATACGTCGAACGATTCTCTCACGTTCCAGATTGCCGCAGTGGATGCCACGACACTTAATATTGCTAGTTCGTCCATTGAGACTCTGGCCGGAGCACAGAGCGCTCTCGATGAGCTGACATCGGCGATCGATGCAGTGTCAACGACTCGTTCCGATCTCGGTACCATCCAGAACAGGCTCGCTTTCACCGTAGCAAGCGTCGATAATTCTGCCGAGAACCTGGCGAGCTCGGAATCGACAATCCGCGACCTCGATATTTCAAACGAGATCACGAGCTTCACCAAGTCGCAGATTCTGGTTCAGGCGGGTATGTCGATGCTCGCGCAGGCAAATGCCGTTCCGCAGAATGTGTTGGCTCTCTTCAGATAAACCAGGGTACCTGGTTACATGGGTAGAATACCCTGATGGTATTTGAGGTGAAAAAAGATGAAAATCGAAAACCGCATACCTGATATAATTTTTCCGGTCAGGCTGAACAGCCAGACGGGGAATATTTCGAGCCAGCAAATATCTGCCTCCCATGGGATGTACGCTGATTCAGTTGATGAGGCGGTTGTTTCCGCGCCGGAGGTTCCGGATGTACGGTTTTCTCTGCCGGATTCTGTCGATGTTGAAACTGCCGCCGAACGACTGAACAAGATGGCGGAAGCCCGGAAGAAGGTTGTCAGTTATTCGATTGATAAAGATACCAATACAACCGTAATCAAAGTCTTTAACAGTCAGACAGGCGAGATGGTCAGACAGTTCCCTCAGGAAGATGTACTGGCCATGAAAGCCCGGATCAACAGTATTACCGGCAGATTTATCCATATCACTGCCTGAAAAAAGACCAGAAGTACAAAATCCTGTACCTGCAGTATAGATTGTCTTGCCATAAAAAACGACAGGGGCGAGAAATTATACTGCGGATATGGGATTTTTTATTAAGACAACTCACATGAATTTTAAAATAGATAATAACAATATAAATAATGTGTTATATGTGTTCGCGCCATCGCGTTTTTACCGGAAAATATTTTTTTAACGAATTATTCCTGTCGTAATAAAAAAAATATTAAAGTTTTTCAGGAATTATCCGATAAAAATGAAAGGGAAAATAAATTATGCAGATCATAGAGTACATACAGTATTAAAATACCTTTTTCGTTACTGTGTTTAAGGGGGGTGGTTGATTAATACTACAGTGTAAGCCTTTACGTTTGTTTTGTGAGGAATTGTCGCGATTTATGTTAGTACGCAAGGAAGCGGACCCTGAAAAAGCGGGTCAACAAGGAGGTTAGTTATGAGTTTGAGGATAAATAATAACATTTCCGCGATGAATACCCATCGTCAGCTGCAGCGGACAGATAAAACGCTTGCGTCGTCTCTCGAAAGGCTGTCGAGCGGTTTGCGGATCAATCGTGCTGCAGATGACAGTGCGGGTCTCGCAATTTCGCAGAGACTGAGATCACAGGTGGAAGGTCTCAAGATGGCTTCTCAGAATGCCGAGCAGGCAAAGAATGTGGTGCAGACTGCCGAAGGATATCTCAACGAAATCCACAATATGCTCGGTCGTATGCGCGAGCTGGCTGTGCAGGCTTCGTCCGATACCGTGGACGACACCAACCGGTCATCGCTCCATGCAGAATTTAACTCACTGCGTAATGAAATTACCCGTATTGCCAGTGCAGCCGAATACAACGGTCAGAAACTGCTCGATGGAACGTTTAATAAAACCTTCCAGATCGGGCCCAACAACTCGACAAATGATTCACTGACGTTCCAGATTACGGCGGTGGATGCTGCAACCCTCGGTATTTCTGGCACTTCGATCGAAACGCTGGCGGGAGCCAAGACTGCGCTCGATGACCTGACAGCGGCTATCGATGCGGTATCTTCAACGCGTTCCGATCTCGGTACCATCCAGAACAGGCTTGCGTTTACCGTGGCGAGTGTTGATAATGCATCTGAGAACCTGGCAAGCTCCGAATCGACGATCCGTGACCTCGATATTTCCAACGAGATCACGAGCTTCACCAAGTCGCAGATTCTGGTTCAGGCGGGTATGTCAATGTTGGCGCAGGCGAATGCTGTACCGCAGAATGTGCTTGCACTGTTCAGATAATTGGTTTTCCTGGTTAATTAATCGATGGGTATATGAGGTGATGACCTATGAAAATTGAAAGTCGTATGCAGGACATGACTCAGGAGGTTCGTGTTAGCGAGCTGACGAGTAATACTGCTAACCGACAGAGATCAGTCACCTCTGGCTCGAGTGGTGCTTCTACCAGGAAACCAACTTTTTCCAAGGCTGGTGAATCGAAAGGAAAGGGACAGGAAGGAGTTACCTCTCCGCCGGATCCGATTGATGTTCACGTTGCAATCGAGAAGCTCAATAAGATTGCAGAAGCACAGAAAAAAGATGTAAGCTTTTCTGTAGACAAAGACTCTGAAGCCACAGTTATTAAAGTTTTTAAGAGTCAGACAGGGGAACTGATTAAACAATTCCCGCCAGAAGAAGTTCTGGCAATGAAAGCAAGAATTCGTAATTATACAGGCTGGTTTTTTGATAACAAGTATTGATGTAATGGTAAAACTGGTAGAATGTCAAAACAGAAAAGCTAATTGAGGTTATGATACCATGGCAAGTGTAGGATCAATAAATTTTGGCGGACTGGTCAGCGGTCTGGACACAAATCAGCTTATTGAAGATCTCATGACGGCTGAGTCCAAGCCTTTAACAAGGCTCGAAACCCGTAAAACCGAGCTGACAAAACAGCAAGACACCTATACTACCATAAAATCGAATCTCGATGATTTAAAAACTAAGGTTTCCGCGCTTAAAAGTACGGTTTCCTTTGGAGCCTTCAGTGCCTCCTCTTCAGATGAGGAGGCACTGAGTATCAGTGCTTCGCCTTCTGCCAATTCAGGCACTTATTCGGTTAAAATCCTTTCGTTGGCTCAAGCTGAAACATTGTCGAGTAACTCGTATTCGAATTCAACCGATAAACTTGGGCTCAATGGTGAAATCCTTGTAAACGGCGAGAGCTTCAAAGTAAAAAGTACTGACAGTATACAGGATATACGTAACGGAATAAATACGCTCAATGCAGGGGCAACCGCAAGTATACTCAATATATCCAAAGGTGACAACAGACTGATCATCAACTCCCAGACCGCCGGTGAAAACGGATTTTTCATCGCAAATGTCGGTGATACGGATATTCTGGGAGCGCTGGGTATCACGGATGGTACCAAACAGGTCCGTGAAGTTACTGATAATAAAGTTCTTTCCTCACTCTTCAGTTCATCGACATCGACCATTGGCAGTCTCGCCGGTATTTCCTCTTCCGCTTCAGGAAATGTCGGGATTCGCGGCGAGTCTCTGAAAATAAATCTTTCCAAGGATACGCTCACATCAATCCGCGATAAGATCAACGGACTCGGTATTGACGGGGTTTCCGCATCGATCGAGTCGGTCACCGAAGATGATATAACCTCCTATCGTCTTGCCATAACGGGTACCGAAGCTTTTACCGACGATGGAAATGTTCTTGAAACCCTCGGCATTCTCGAGGGAGGCACCGAAGGTGTGAAAGCCGAATTCCAGACAGAAACTCTTTATACCAAAAAGAGTCAGGGAAACGGAAACGGGAACGGAGCCACAAAAATCGCCGACAGTACCTCGAAACTCGTCGATCTTGTGGGGAAAAGCTCTTCTGGTGATTCAATCACTATTTCGGGAACCACGAGCTCAGGTTCGTCGGTTTCCAGAACGATTCAGATATCTTCCGATAAAACGGTCGGGGATATTCTTTCCGGTATCGAAGAAGCTTTTTCGAATACCGTCCAGGCCTCGATCCAAAATGGAAAAATTGTCGTTCAGAGTGACGAGTCCGGAAAAACGGCGCTGAAATTCAGTATCAAGGCAAATAACGAATCGGGGAGCACACTGGATTTTGGTGTTGCAGCCGAGACTCAGAAGGGACGAGATCGTGTGGTCGTACAGGGAAGTGACGCAAAAATTCTGGTCAACAACATCGAGATCACACGGGATACCAATGAAATCAATGATGCGATATCGGGTCTTAACCTGACGCTGAAGAAGGCTGATACGGCGACAGAGATCAACCTCACGGTAAAGCGCGATAATGATGAAGTACAGACGAAAATTGAAGCGTTTGTCAAATCATATAATGATTTTGTCGATTTTATCGATACTAATTCTAAATACGATAAAGAAACGAAAACAGCCGGCCCGCTGCTCGGAGACCAGACGTCGATATCCGTTCTTAACCGGATACGAAGCGCTCTCAGAACTACGATTTCCGGTGAAGATTTCGGTTATACCAACCTGGCAGAGATCGGTGTCGAGAGTACATCGGACGGTAAACTGAGTCTTGACACCGGTAAACTGAAAGAGGCCATGAACAACGATATGGATTCCGTCGTATCGCTCTTTACCGCAACCAGGCTCTCGAGCGATAATGACATTTCTTTTGCCTATCATTCCGAAAAAACAAAATCGGGAACATATAATGTGACCATTACCCGCGCCGCCGAAAAAGCGGAAGCTGTTTCTACTCTGGTCGGCAAGACTGACGGCGACGGGACACTGAGTGTCACCGATAATTACGGCAATACGATGAATGTAGCGTATTCTTCCGATATGACTCCCGACGATATTGCCAATGCCATCAATACGGAAGCACAAAAGACGTACGCACAGATTTTAAAGTCGACTACCGCGCTCAATCAAACCAACGGCGACTATGTCGATCAGAATACCCTTATTAAAAACATAGACGGTGTTGAAATCAGCGCGAATGATACGATAACCATAAGTGGAACCAACCGTACCGGGAAAACATACCAGAAAATCCTCAATGTCGGAAAAGATGACACGATCAATGTCCAGGATATTCTCGACGCGATGGAAAGCATCGCCGGTAACGAGGTCAATGCTACCATCGATTCGGAAGGCAGGATACAGACAGAAGATATCCAGTCCGGAACAAGCTCTATCGGCTTTACCATCAGCACGACAGTCAAGGGTCTGGATTTTGGAACATTAGCTACAGCTCAAAAGGGCCGTAATAAGGTAACGGCTGATGCATCCGTTTCCGATGACAATCGCCTGACCATTACTCACACGGCGTACGGGGCTGATTACACGTTAACCATTGAAGGCGGGAAAAACCTCGGTATAGCGGATGGAACCATCAAGGGCGTCGATGTGGCCGGTACGATCAACGGTGCCGTGGGAACGGGTAAAGGCCAGAATCTCACCGCATCGAACTCCGATGAAAATTCCCGGGGGATAGTCATTAGAGCTGAAATTTCCGCAGATGAGCTTGCTGTCGAAGGCCCTGACCAGGGTACTGTTACCCTTGTGTCAGGAATTGCGGATATTCTGTACAATGAAATGACCGCATTAACAAGCCCGATAAACGGTTATGTCCAGGCAAAAATTGATAATTATGAACGTTCACTGGATTCTCTGAATAACCAGATTGAATCAACGAACAAGCGCCTGGAACAGAGACGGGCAATGTATGTCCGCAAATTCACCGAACTTGAAACTGCCATGTCAAGACTCCAGACAATCCAGCAGCGGCTTACAGCATCTCTCAGTTCGCTTCCTCAGACCAGTCTGTAATTTTCCACTAAAGTTTGTGCTCGAAACACCGATATAGTATATAGAGGTGTAACAGGTATTTCAGTACTCTGACCGATTTGATTTTTTAATAAGGATTGTGATAATGGCACACTGCGGTTATTCGGCATATCAGGAAGCTCATGCGCATGAGCTCGATCAGGCAAAACTGATACTTATGATGTTTGCCGGATCGATAAATTATCTCAATAAAGTGCTTGAAATAGCCGAAAACGATCATTCTGAAACAGGAAGACTTGTCAATAAGACAAAAAACATCATACTGGAACTCATTTCGTCATTGAATATGGACGAAAGCGGTGAAATGGGTGAAATTCTCCTGCGAACGTACAGGGGACTCTATGTAAAATTAAACACGGCATACTTCCGTAACGATCTGCTTTCAGTTGCCGAGGTGAGAGATTCCCTCGTGGAGCTCGAAGATGCGTGGAAAAAGGTTTTCCGGAGCACCGAGTATCAGGATTTCAAAAAAGACCGTGAGCGATTCAGAAAAAAATATCATGGATTCAAGGGGTGAATTGTGGCGGAGCCCGAAGAAATTGAACGTGCCGTCAGCAGAAACATAAAACTTCATAAACTGCTGAAGGACCTGGTTCGTAAAGAAAAAGATCTGTTCAGCGAGAACAATCTTGAGGGCAGGGCGAAGGAAGCGAAGCTCAGAGAACAAGTGGAAGCGGAAATAGTCAAGGCCACTCACGACATACAAGTGTTATTCGAATCCATTGAACGGGAAAAAGTGAATTTTACGGAAAATCAGAAACAGAATCTTTCGGTGCTGATGAACAGGCTTCGTGAAACCATTACCGATACAATAGGTGTGGTGGAACAGACCAGGAGAGATTTAAAGCATATGAAGAATGAAACGTTCGATGAAATAAAAACATATTCGAAGACCCGAAATGCTTTAAAAATCTATGGCCGGATTAATCAGTGAATCAGTTGGATACATGTGCATCGAGAGGATAAAAAGATTCTTAAAACGTGTAAAGGATGACTGTCAAACCGGACCTGTTCCGACATCAGTCTTTCTGAAAACACAAAAAAATGCAGCCATGTATAATTATTATCAGGAAAAGAGTCAGATATGAAAGTACAGGGGTTATCAATAGGTGACGGCGGACTGCAGCGGCTGAGTGACAAACAGTCGACCAAGGTATCACCGGGGAAACCCCAAAAAGGTGATCTTGTTGAACTGTCACGATCTGCGCAGGAGGGTGATGTGGCCGAGATGATGCTGTCAACCGCATCTGAAGATTTTTCCGCTCGGTCCGAACGTGTGGAATCGGCTGCCAGGAGCGTTGCAAACGGCGCTTATTATCTGCCGGAGCTTTTGCAGAAAGTAGCCGAAAAAATCATCGAAACCGGTGAATCAATGCAAAACCTTTCTGAAATCACCGCCGATAAGAATCAAACACCGACACAGCTGTCCGCATCTATGAAAATGGTTGACAGCCAGGCTGTTCAAACAACGTACAGCCAGCCGGATGTTATTACAAAAGTCGCCGGACGGCTTATCGATACTATCGGTTTTTAATATATATATTTATAATTCCACAATCTTAGGTTTCTCCTTGTCGTGTTTGTAAACGGTACATGTCAATATTCATGTACCGTTTATGTTTTTGGGGATAATACCAGGCTGCGTTCGGTGTAAAAAATAAAATGTGCAATAGACCCTGAAATAAGTTCGGGGTGACATTGTCGCCGTCATGCTGAATTTATTTCAGCATCGTTTGGAATAACTATGCTGTCTGTTAGAGTGTAATTAGATGTTACATGATGAAATGGAGAATTTACTCCTGTTAAGAAGTGTTATGTACCGACCCGTGACAGCATATCTGCACTTAAGGCGTCTTCACTATGCTTAAAAAAGTATTTCTTTCGATCCTGTCTCACACAGGTTATTTTTCCCTAATACTCCATAAAAAACCGTATGTATCTGAAGGAATGAATTCGTGAGTGATGCGGCAGATAAAAAGGCCGGGGCGCTTGTTATTGTAAAAACGCTCAGATCCGCCGGATTCAGCGCTCTTTTTGTCGGTGGCGCGGTCCGTGATATGATAATGGGAAATGAGCCGAAGGATTATGATATCGCAACTAATGCGTCGCTCCATGATATCGAACGGCTCTTTGACAGTGTATACCCTGTCGGAAGCAGGTTCGGGGTCAGCCTCGTTGTCATCGGTGACCATTCCTTCGAGGTTGCCTGTTTCAGAAAAGACGGGATTTACGAGGATGGCCGCCGGCCTTCGTCCGTTGAGCCCGGCTGCGAGACCGATGATGCGGAGCGCCGTGATTTCACCATCAACGCCCTTTTTTTCGATCCGCTCGAAAACAGGATAATCGATCATATCGGCGGTATTCAGGATATTCATAATCGTACAATCAGAGCGGTGGGCGATCCCCGTATCCGTTTCCGGGAGGATCGGCTCCGCATGCTGAGAGCCGTACGCTTTGCCGCCCGTTTTCAGTTTTCCGTCGATGACGAAACCATGAGGGCAATCAAAGAAAACACGGCCGGGATTCACGATGTGAGCGCCGAACGTATCGGTGAGGAACTCGTGAAAATATTCGGCGGTCCCCATCCCGGATATGCGCTTACCCTCCTCGATGAAACCGGCCTGCTCCGTGAAGTGCTCCCGGAAGTATCGGCGCTCAGGGGAGTGGAACAGCCGGCTGAGTTTCATCCCGAAGGCGATGTGTTTGAACATACACGCCGTATGCTCGAATTGTATGAAGGGGGCTCGTCTGCTCTTGCGTTCGGTGTCCTGTTTCATGACATAGCCAAACCGGTGACCATGACAAAAACCGACCGGATACGGTACAACCGCCATGATGAACTCGGCGCCGTGATGGCAGGGAAGATATTACGGCGTCTCCGTATCAGTAATGAGATGACTGCTCGGGTGCAGGGGCTTGTCAGGAATCATATGCGTTTCATGCATGTCAGGAACATGAAACCGGCAAAGCTCCTCCGGTTCATGCAGGAGGATGGATTCACGGAAATGCTCGAACTGTACCGTCTCGATTGTCTTGCCAGCCACGGCAATCTTGAGGATTACGATTTTCTTGTACAAACCTTTCGGCAAGAGAAACCGGAAGACAGGAATCCGAGTCCTCCGCTTCTCGACGGGAACGATCTGCTGGCTCTCGGTTATGAAGAGGGGCCGCTCATCGGAGTGATACTCCGCAAGGTCGATGAACATCATCTGGAGGGGGAATTGAATACCCGCGAGGATGCTAATAATTTTGTGCGACGGCTGTTTCCTCAACCGTCTCATCGGCAAAATCGGAAGCGAAAAAAAAGTCCGCCGGATTGACCATGATGCCCCGATGTTCCACCGAATACATGATATGGGTCGGCACGGCAAGAATGGAGATACCGGTTCTTCCCATACACCCGACCTGCTGGCCGCGTTTGACATAGTCGCCGACATTGATCGTTATTTTAGGGTTCATCTGGGCGATGGTCTGGAGATGGGTGTACCGCGTCTTATATCCGTTCCCATGATCAATAACAACATACCGGCCATATTCGTCCGAATATTTGACGACTTCTTCCACAATTCCATCGGCGGTGGCCACAATAGGAGTACCTTCGACATTATTGATATCGACGCCGAAATAGTTTTTCACGGTGTTTGTGACAATGTCGAATGAACGCCCGAATTCCTTCATGACAAATCCATCTGCCGGCCTGATGGAGGGGAGATGCCTCAGATAATCGCTGTTGTTCATGCAGAATTCATAGAGCGTGTTGAAGTTGTACTCGAAGGCCATGCATTTTTTATTCATACGGTCGATAAGGTACAGCACCCGCTTCATGGGCAGTCTGACCCCGGATTCGGTAACCTCGATACCACCGCCTTCGCTCAGTTTTAAATCACGGTCGGAAATATCGTATTCTTTCCAAATCTTTTCGTTGACAGTTTCGATACTGTCGAGTGTCGTGCTCATTACAGTAAGTGTCGAATCAAGATAGGAGAGCTGGTTTTCGAGGATAGTATTCGTTTGAACGATTTCTTTCGTCTTGGTCATGTAGAAGGATTTACCTTCGAATCCAAGAATGTAAAAAATCATGACACCGATGGCAAAAACAAGAAAAAATACGGCGGCAACAACTAATACACGCGGTACGTTGAACTGTTTAATGTCCGACCGTGAGTGCGGAATGAGAATAAATGTCAGACGTTTCCAACCCATAAATATTTATCACGGATAAACTGTTAAAAATCAATCAGCTGACGGACTGCCTCTTCTTATTCATCGTATGAAAAAAGGCAGAATCCGTTACGGTATCATGAGAGATACGCCTTCAGCGGTTTCGAGCGCGAGGCGTGCCTGAGTCGCTTTATCGCTTTTTCTTTGATCTGACGGACACGTTCCCGTGTCAGCTTGAATTTCTCTCCGATTTCTTCGAGTGTCAGCGAATGGTCACGGTTAATGCCAAAATAAAGACTGATGACCTCGGCTTCACGTTCGGTAAGGGTTGAGAGCGCTTTTTCTATCTCCCGTTTGAGAGAATCCTTCATGAGTTTTTCATCCGGAGCCGGCTGGAATTTATCTTCGAGCACATCGAGGAGCCGGTTGTCTTCACCGTCATTGAACGGGGCATCGAGCGAGAGGTGCCGCGAGGAAATCTTGAGTGTATCCATGACCTCGTACGGGCTCATCTCCAGTTCATCGGCGATCTCGTTTGCCGAAGGTTCACGGCCGAATTCCTGTTCGAGTCCGCTCGATGTCTTGCCGATTTTATGGAGCGCACCAACCCTGTTGAGCGGCAGACGCACAATACGCGACTGTTCCGCGAGAGCCTGAAGGATCGCTTGCCGTATCCACCAGACGGCGTACGAGATGAATTTGAATCCCTTGGTTTCATCGAAACGCTTGGCAGCCTTGATAAGCCCGAGATTTCCCTCATTAATCAGGTCTCCAAGAGATAAACCCTGGTTCTGGTACTGCTTGGCGACACTCACCACGAACCGGAGATTTGCCTTTGTCAGTTTTTCGAGGGCTTCCTGGGAGCCTTTTTTGATAAGCCGTGCAAGTTCGACCTCTTGTTGGGCTGAGAGAAGCTCAACCTCTCCGATTTCCTGGAGATATCTGTCCAAGGACTGGTCTTCCCTCGTATACGGTTTTTTTGCTAGTTTTGACACGAATTGACACTCCTGTATCTTGAAAAGTTCATTTGCTTTTTACTGCTACAAACCCCTTTTCAATATGACCGTTGGGATAGACGCGCTGCCGGAAAATAAGGATGTATTTCTTTTCTTTGATATCGGGATCGTTTCTGATATCGAGAAAATCCTGAATATCTTTGATCTCTTTATTTTCAATTTCAACAATCACATCGCCAGCACGTAAATTTACTTTTGACGCGGGGCTGTCACTATCAATTTTAACAACGACGACACCGCTGGTTATTTTTTCGAGTTTGAATTGCTGGGCTGCGGGGCTGGATAATTCGACAACCTGAATACCAAGCCATGAATCGTTGGAAATGGCACCAGCCTCAAGAAAATCATTACGGCTTGCCAATGTAAGAGTCAGTGCTTTCTGTTCTTTTTCACGGATGATTTGAAGCTGAACAGTGTCTCCGGGGGCATGATCGCCGATTTTAAACAGAAACTCGTTGAAATTCTTGACTTTATCACCATCGAGTGAAACAATGACATCTCCATGTTTAAGGCCGGCTTTTTCGGCGGGAGAACCCTGGACAACCTCCTTGATGAGAACCCCGTCCCGTGAAGAAAGCTCCATAGCGTCTTTGATTTCCGGAGTGATACCTTCCTCTTCGGCACGTATTCCGACAAATCCTCGTTTCACCACGCCCGATGCGATAAGCTGTGTCATGACGTTCCTGGCGAGATTGATAGGAATGGCAAAACCGATTCCCGCGAACTGCGCCGTATACATATCGTTGATGCCGATAACCTTTCCGCTGATGTCCGCAAGCGCTCCGCCGGAATTGCCCGGATTGATCTGTGCATCGGTTTGGATGAAATTCTGAAACTGAGGTGACTGTGATCCATAAACGGTGAAGTCATGGCGGCCGAGCGCGCTGATAACCCCGACATTGATAGTCCGTTCGAGCCCGATGGGATTTCCTATCGCTATGGCATAGTCACCGGGTTTCAGCGTGTCCGAATCACCAAGCTCGGCCACATATTCCGGGGGAAGTTGCTTACCGTCAAGCTGCAACTGTATCACTGCAAGATCGGTATCCGGGTCTGTACCGACTACAACAGCGTCATATGTTTCATCTTCATTGACTTTAACGGAGATTTTTTCGGCGCCTGAAATGACATGGTTATTGGTGAGGATATGCCCTTCACGATCGATGATAACACCGGAGCCCATGCCTTCAATCTGTTTTTGCTGCTGTTGCTGCTGAGGTTTGCCGAAAAAGTACTCCCATGGATTCTGCACGGTTTGCTGGTCTCTCCTTGCCGTGGTACTGACATCAATTCGGACGACGGAGAGAGCAACCTTGTCGTAAACATGGACGAACGGACTTACTAGTCTGTCGCCCTGTTTCTGAACAGTCGGCTGGGCATATCCAAAGAATGGTGAAAACAGAAGAATAACAAAGTAAAAAAGAAACATTCTGAAAACTGTTTGTCGAGAGTACAAAACGGTCATTAAGAACCTCCAAATTATCCTGTATTAAATACAAAAAATTTGAGTAAAAGTCAATATTCATTTATATATGAATTGCAGATTTTTCATGTATCGATTCACTTCATGAGCATCCATTGGCATAAAAATAGTATCCGGCTGGAACTGTAATAACGATAAAATAATTCCATTTCCATATCGATGGAGTTTATTCCTGCTCTTTACTTCATTTCATATCTACAGCCACTTGTGCCAATAAGACCGAAAGACGGCCGAACTCCTGTCAGCAGTAACTTAAACCATATTATCAGTGCTATGGTTTCAAAAACAAACCGGATTATAACGGTTATTGTCCCGTATAATCCGGTCACAGGCATAATTAAACCATGGTTATTCGGATTTTTTCTCTTTTTTCTCTTTTTTGGCTTTCTTTTCGTCTTTTGCTTTTTTCATCATGTCTTGGTATCGTTTTTCTTTTGCTTCAAGGTCGGATTCGAGTTTTTTGATCGCTTCGATTAAAGCCACGGTTTTTTCAGATTTAAGAGTTTTGCTTACATCATCTTTTTTGACAGCCTCATAGGTTATCCCGCCGAGCTCGGTGAATTTCCTTGAGATTTTATATTTCAGATTAAGGATATCGAGTTTTACTTTACCCAGCTTGGTCAGTTCCTCGGTTTTTTCAGCGGCAATATTGACACCGTCCATCACCGACTTTTTGATTTGTCCCCACAGATCTTCCATGACATCTCCCTTTCGTGAAAAGTTGAACGATGACACTCCTGTGAAACAGCTCTGATAGAATTTGCATCATTGTTCTTATTTAATCTCAAGGCTTGGAATTTCAACTGTTACAACTGTACCCCTGATATCACTGCCCTCATTCAATGACCGTATTGAAATCCGCCCTTTATGATCCTCGATAATGGCCTTGCAGACAGCCAGCCCGAGTCCGACGCCATCTGGTTTGGTAGTAAAAAAAGGCTCGAAAATACTCCGGAGTACATTCTCCTCGATTCCCTGTCCGTTATCCCTGAACTGGAGTGTCACGATGTCCCTGCTTTCCGGTTCATTGGATATAACGCCCGAGCTTACAAGAAGTTCCCCTCCTTCGGGCATGGCGTCGCGTGCGTTCAGGACGATATTGACCAGCACCTGTTTGAACTTATCCCGGTCGGCTCTGATGTTGGGCAGTTTGGAGAGGCGTTTACGTATTGTAATCCCCCTTCCATTAAAATCATCGGAATGGAGAAGCAAAATATCATCGATCATTTTATTGATATCGACCTGTTCCAGCCGGAGTTTACCGGGCCGTGCAAACTGGAGGAGGTCCTCGACGATCCTGTCGAGCCGTTCAATCTCTTCGAGAATAAGATCGATATACTGTCGCCGTTCATCGTGATTGCCTGTTTTCCGAGCAAGAAGCTGCGAGGCTCCCTTGAGCCCGGCGAGCGGATTGCGCAGCTCATGTGACAGCGTTGCGGAGAGACGGCCGAGGGCAGCCATTTTTTCTGATTCCACGAGTCGTTCGTGGGTGCGTTCTATTTCTTTTTTCCCCTCGAGTACGCTCTCGTAGAGACGGGCGTTATGAATCGCTCCCGAAACCTGATGGGCAATCGTTTTAAGGAGACGGCGCTCGGACTTCCGGAAGGAGCGGGGATTCTCCGTCTGAACATTCATGACACCGATGAGCTCATCCTTGAACCGGAGCGGTACACTGAGGAGCGAACGGTAACGGTCCTCGCCGGTGATAGGGAAGTACATGTTTCTTCTGTCCATGGTTACGTCCCGGACAGCCACGATTCTGCCCTGTTTTGCCGCCCGTCCCGTTATTCCTTCACCAGGAAGGATTTTAACGTGACCTATGGCGTCTTCCTTCAATCCCCTCGTAGCTTCGAGGACGAGGGAGCCTTCATCGGAATCCCACAGGTAGATCGAGCACACATCGACCTTCATGATCTCCGCCGTTATCTCCACGATATGCCGGAGAATTTCGGATGTGTCCAGTGTCATGGCTACCAGCTCGCCGATTCTCGATACGGCGGCCATTGTGTCTCTGCGCTTATTCATGATTTGAAATGCTCATACCCTTTAACGGTGATCGTTTTAACAGAGCCGTCCCGCATCCGCACTGACATCCCTTCGGAAGGCCCGGTGATATATCCGATTCTCGTCACAGGGCAGCCGAGAACATTTCCCGCTGCCGGGAGAGACGGATCGCGCAATGTGAACAGTAGCTCGAAGTCTTCCCCCGCCGTCAGCGCGAAATCGAGGGGATTTCTCCCGTGCTTCTCCATGAGGCGCAGAAAATCATCGGAAAGCGGGATGCAGCAGGCATCGACAACCGCGCCTGTCCGGCTTTCCTCGCAGATATGGCCCAAATCCGATGCAAGCCCGTCCGAAAGATCGATCATGGCGCCGATCCGGTACGTTCCGGTCAGACTCCTCGATAACGCAACCCTCGCTTCCGGGATTACGAATTTCTTCTTTAATGAGTCGCAGCCTTCCTCGCCGTGCTGAAATGCCAGGAGCCCTCCCATGGCATCGCCGAGGAAGCCGGTGACATATACGGCGTCGCCTGCCTGAGCACCGGAGCGGGTAACCATGCGTTCCGGCTCCACCGCTCCGATAACAGTAACCGTGATAGTGAGCGGACCCGGAGTCGAGGTTGTTTCACCGCCGCAGACCGGACAGCTGTAACCGATACCCGTCTTACTCAACCCTGCAAAAAGACTTACCGCATCGTCGAGGAACAGCCCCGGCGGCATCGACAGCGAAACGAGCGTATAGAGCGGTATCCCCGACATTGCCGCAATATCGCTAACGGAAGCCGCCATGCACCGGCACCCGATGTCGTGATAATCCGACCAGGCCGGATTGAAATGAACGCTATCGACAAATGTGTCGGTGGTTGAGAGCATCAGCCTTTCGCCGGGAAATTCCGTCACGAGACAGTCATCACCAGCGGAACGGATGATTGTCCCTCCCTCGATGGGCATCATGCTTCTGATACGGTTAATAAACTCAAGTTCACCGATTTGTGCAAGTGTTGGTTTTTCGCTGTTCATACCGGAAATATCCCGTTTGAGACAAACCATGTCAAGGCATTTTGTGAAGTATAATCGGTGAATTATGAACGATTCAATCAGTCGGGAACAGGGATACAAGCACTACGGTTCATGTAATGTATACCGCCGGAGAGATAAACAATCAACACAACGGCGAAAGATCAATCAGTGTGGGCAGGATGTGTATAGCATTCACGGCATTTGATGCAGTTGTGTGAATCGACATCGCGGGGATCGGTGATGTGGACAGGGCATGTCCTGAGATTGTAGTGGGGACGGTCACCGTGAAGAGCCCCCGGATGCCTGAAGAACAGGGAAATGCGGTTGAACAGGCCGAACAGCGCCCCGAGCGGGCAGAAGGCACGGCAGAACGGCCGTTTGATGAATACCGCGACGGCCAGAATCAACACGAGAATACCGATTTTAAACCAGAACCACCAGCCGATCATTGCAAGAATCCCGCTCGAACCTCCGAAGATTCCCGCGTCTGCCGACCGCGAATCGAGCCATGCGCCGGTCACGATGGGTATTCCCGCTTCAAGGCTCCCTGCGGGGCAGAGTGTACAGAAGAAGGGTTCTTTAACGAGTGGCGGCAGAATAATAACCATGATTATGAGAACGGCATATTTACCGTACCCGACGAACCGGGGCATCCTTGCCTTGAACCGTGATAACCTTCCCAGCAAATCCTGGAGGAATCCGAACGGGCAGAGGTGGCTGCAGTAAAACCGCCCGGCGGTGACACCGAAGATCGCTACAACACCCACTGCAAAGAACGGCAGGACACCGATAACGAAGAAATGCTGTATGGTTCCTATCGGGCAGGCGCCCTGCGCGAGCGGGCATGAATAGCAGTTGAGCACCGGTACCGGAAGCCATGGCAGCGTCAGATGCCCGACAAAGGGAAAATTAAAGAGTACTGCGCCGGTTATCTGCCACCATAATCTTTTGATTCTGCCCAAAACCATGTCGGTCTATTTCAATCCTATGCATGAAAAACAGAGTATGGTGGCATTTGAAATAACATCGAACACTTCTTCACGCATGACACCGGCTGCTATGAGTACAACCGAAAGCACGAGAAGTGAAATCTGTACAGTCCGTTTGCTGTTGAGCGCTGACATATCGTCCCCGCTTACTTTCTGGATTTCATATAGTCCTGGAACGAGACATTCTTTTTATATACTTCGTCTTTGATAAAATCGAGCATCGGACCGAACGTGTCTTTTTCGATGAAACCCGGGACAGGCCGCATCGGCTTCAGTTCTTTATCAATGAACAGGAATGATGGAAAACCGGTCACGCCAAAATATTGTGTAAGCTGCGGGTAGGTCATGGTTTTACCGTCATATGTACCGCTCAAATCGCCTTTTTCGGCATTGAGCCTGATGCCGATCCATCCATCGGCAAGGCGTTTTTTGATCTCGGGAGCGGAAAAGGTTTCCTTGTCCATTTTCTTGCAGTAAACGCACCAGTCGGCATAAAAATCGACGACCACCGGCTTCTTTGTTTTTTTAGCCTCCTCGATTCCCTTGTCCCAGTCGGTAAACCATGTAAAATCGACCTGCGCTTGCTGTTCTGCCGTGGTGTTCTGGGCGAGCTGAAGCGGTTTCGGGGCCGTATTCTGGTCGGCTTCGGGAGTTTTGTTTCCGCTGCCGCATGCGAAGAAAAATGCGGAAGCAATAAATACAACCGGTACAGCAAAAGAAGATCTCATTGGTTTTCCTTTCGAATGATGAGAATAATTATAACACCTATAATAATGAAACGCTGAATAAAAAGCAATGTTCCCAAAAATTATAGTAATATAGCTAAAAATATATTATATATTTTTTGTGACGGTTTTTTCTGCCCGGATTATTCGTGAAAATATCTCTCCACAAAGAGACATAATAGATTATTAATACTAATTTTAGTGACAATTAATCATTGACACCAAAAAGATATTTAAAAAACAAATCCGCGTAAATCCGCCTGATCCGCGTAAATCCGCGTTCTATTAAACTTTGTGAATTGACGGGTTAATTATTCCTGAAAGGCTTTCCTTATCATCCTGTAACCCGGAGAAAAATACCTTTCAGGTATTCACCCTCGATATGGCAGACATTGAACGGGTGATCCTGTTGGTGGGCTGTCTGTGCGATGACCTGCGCCTGACGACCCGAATCGGTGACCGCCGCGTACACGATCTGCCGGAAGAGTGTCATGCCGATATGGTACGAGCAGGAGAATGTCGCGAGAATGCCGCCGGTATTCATGATCTTAAGCGCTCGGAGATTGAGGTCCTTATATCCGCGGGCGGCTTTATCCACCATGGTTTTTTTTGTCGCGAAGGCGGGGGGATCGATAACGATGCAGTCCCACGTGGAGTTCACGGAATTGAGGTATGTAAAAGCATCCTCTTTGATATAATCCCCCGGGAGGCTCCCGAAACCGTTGAGCGCCATGTTCTCGCGGGCGAGTGAAAGCGCCGGGCCCGAAGAATCCACCGAAGTCACCTCGTTCGCTCCTCCCGCGGCTGCGGCCACGGAAAATCCGCCGGTGTAGGAAAAGAGATTGAGAATCCGTTTCCCGACCGTATGGCTCATGAACAACCGCCGTGCATCACGCTGGTCGAGGTAGAATCCGGTTTTCTGGCCGTTGAGCAGGTCGACGCGGAACCGGAGAGCGTTTTCGACGATTTCCACCAGATCGCCCGGCGACCCGGAGAGGATTCTGCAGGCCGTTTCGAGTCCCTCGTCATGACGGGCGGACGAATCGGAGCGCTCCACGATGAAAGACGGTTTGATAAGATCAACGATGCAGGCGAGCACATCCTCCCGGAAAAATTCCATACCGCTCGTGAGAAACTGTACAACGACGCCGTCCCCGTAGCGGTCGACGATGAGCCCGGGGAGAAAGTCCCCCTCGGAGTTTATAAGACGGCAGGCGTTCGTCGAATCATTAGTGATACCTTCGCGGAGGGACAGCGCCTGACGTATCCTCACGGCGAAAAAATCCCGGTCGACAGTAACCCGTTCCCGCGAGAGAATCCGGCAGGTGATCCTCGACTGCGGATTGACATATCCCGTGGCGAGAAAATCACCGACAGACGATACGATTTCGCAGGGCTGGCCATCCTTTTCGAGACCCTCGATACGGCCGACCGAACCCGAATATACCCAGGGATTGCCGTTGAGAACGGGTCTTTCTCTGCCGGATTTCAGGATTACACGTGCGGGATTCATGGTACTTCCGTTAAAAAAAGGCAGAAGGTAAAAGGTAAAAGGCAGAAGTAAAAAAAAATACTTTTTTCGTGTCCTGTCTCTCGAATTCTGTCGTTATGGGTAAATCATCGTGAACCGGATTCTCTGATTACGATGTCCGCTGCTTCCGAAAGATTACCGGCCCTGAATTCACCGGGCTCGAACTGAGTCCGTGGACTGTCGGCGCCGGGGCCTGTATCGATGAGGATCGTCCGTGTTCCGGCGCGACGTCCCGCCTCCATGTCACGGAGAGAGTCGCCGATCATGAATGTTCCGGGCAGTGTAATGCCGTGCTCCAGCGCTGCCCTGAGTATAAGGCCCGGTTCGGGTTTACGGCATGAACACCCGTCCGAGGTCTGGTGCGGGCAGTGATAGATTCCGAGTATCGAGCCGCCTTCTTTCCGGATACGGTCGAGCATGAACGAATGGAGTTTTTCGAGTCCCTTTTCGGTCTGTATACCCTTGGCGATGCATGCCTGATTGGTGATGACGATTATCCCGAAGCCGGCTTCGGTCAGCTTTCTGATTCCTTCAAGCGCCCCCTCCGCCCACTGCCACTGGTCGATGGTGGTCGTGTAATCCCCGCGTTCCACATTGATAACGCCATCACGGTCCATAAAGACGAAACGGCGGGGTTCTGCCTGTCTGTCATTCATGGTTGTACTGATCTTTGATGCGGTTGATGATCGATGTCGTCGATGTATTTTCCACGAGCGGTATGAGGGAAACCGTCCCGCCGTACGACTCGACGATATCATGGCCTACTACTTCATCTTTCGAGTAATCGGAACCCTTGACGAGTACATCGGGACGGATGTCCCCGATTAGATTGGCAGGGGTGTCCTCATCGAAAAGAATGACATAGTCCACGCATTCGAGGGCCGCGATGACATGGCTCCGCTCCTCCTGGGGGATGATGGGACGGTTCTCGCCCTTGAGCGCGCGGACGGAACGATCCGTATTGATGCCGATGACGAGGACATCGCCGAGGCCCCGGGCTTCATTGAGGTAGGTAATATGACCCATGTGGAGCAGATCGAAACACCCGTTGGTAAATACGATACGGTTGCCGGTTCTTTTCAGCTCGGCGATGCGGGGCAGGAGCGTTTCCCTGTCGACGATTTTTTCCGATGCAGTCGGGCCGAACGCATATGCCATGATTTCCTTTGGCGAGGTTGTGGCGGTGAAGTGTTTTCCGACCACGATTCCCGCGGCGATGTTGGCGACTGTGCAGGCATCCTGCAAAGAGGCTCCCGCGGCTGCGGCAGCGGAGAGTGTGGCGACGACGGTGTCTCCGGCGCCGGTGACATCGTATACCTCGCGCGCTCTCGAGTGGATATACACAGCCGGTGGGGTCTTTTCAAAGAGAGCCATACCTCCGGAACCGAGAGTCACGAGTATATTTGATATGGAATGTTTTGCCATCAGGGCGCGGCAGGAAGGTTCGAGCGCATCACCAGAAAGGGTGCGGACACCCGCAGCAGAAGATATCTCGGAAAGATTCGGCGTTAAAAGGTAAGAACCGGCGTACAGGCCGAAATCGGAGGACTTCGGATCGACGATCACACGACGGCCTGCTCCCGTCAGGCCTTTTACGAGTCCCGGCGTGACCAGTCCCTTTGCGTAATCCGATATAACGACAATGTCGCCGTGACTGGCAAGAATCATGTCGATAAGGCGACGTTCGAGTGTGCTGTCAATTGGGGCTGTCGTTTCATGGTCCACGCGGAGCACCTGGTTGCCGCGGGCGATGAGCCTCGTTTTACGGGTCGTGGGACGGCCGGGGACGGTGACAAGCCCGGAAGTATCGACACCCGATCCGGACAGCGTCGTCCTGAATCTGTCGCCGTCGGAATCGTCGCCGATTATGCTTATCAGGTGCGCCCGCGCGCCGAGTGCGGAGATGTTTACCGCCACATTCGCCGCGCCGCCGGGAACGTACATCCTTTCGTGTTCCTCGATGATGGGTTCGGGCGCTTCGGGACTTATCCGGTGGGAGTCGCCGATGATGTATTCATCGAGCATGATGTCTCCGACAACCGTAACCGAGGCGGTGACGATGTCATCGAGGAGCATTGCCAGACGTTTCCGCATGTCATGACCTCTCTTTTTCGAGGAGCACCGCCGATGCGAGCAGGGGAAGCATTATCTCGTGGTGGCCGACGAGGTTTATCGCCTGAGCGCCGGTCAGGCCGGGCCGTTTGAGGACGTTCTCTGATGGACGGTAGTGGCTGATCATATCCATGTTGATTGTGGTGAAACGGAGCACTTCATGGCCCATGTTGCGTACCGCCGAAAGGGCTTTCAGAAAAACCTCGGGCAGAATTACCGCCGACCCGAGGTTGATGAATACGCCATCCTCGAGCCGTGCAATATGGTCGGTGAAGGTTGAAAAATCCATATGGCTCGCTTTTCCGAGCACAGCGCCGTCCGCCTTCGGATGAACGTGGATGGTGTCGGTTCCCATGGCGATGTGGACGGTTATATCGATGTCGAGCCTTGATCCGGCTGCCTGTATGCTGAGATTTGAGTGAGGGTATCCGGCCTGCGCTATGAAACGGCCGACCGCGGCGCCGGCTCCGAGACCATCGTTCACTCCCGAAGCCATCGCCTCGTTGAGAATACGCCCTGTCTCCTCGACCATGCCGAACGAGCCGTCCTGAAGGGTTTCAGCGACATCCTCCGAGGTTTCCCCGATGTACGAAAGTTCGAAATCATGAATCGATCCGGCGCCGTTGAGAGCGACACAGGTGAATATGCCCCGTTCCATGAGCTCGATGATTACCGGGCTGAGGCCGCATTTGACCGGATGAGCGCCCATCGCAAGAATAACCTCGCTGTTTTCGACGGATGCGTGTGCTATGGCACGGGCGGCACGCTTGAGATTTTCGGCGCCGAGGACTTCGGGAAGGGAATCGTAAAAATCGGCGAAACTTTTCCCCGTCGGGATAGAACCGAGATGGGAAACGGTCACTTTATGGGTTCTGTTACGGATCGGGAATGTTTTTATTTTAGAAAAATCCACGTTTTCATCTCCTCGCGATGATAAAAAAGTCATACCTGTTTAAGGTATTTAATAATAATACAGGAGTCGATGCTTTGCAACAAAACAGTTTCGGCGGGAAAACCGATAAGATTTTTTCGATTTCATGTATTGAATACCCCCATCGATTCTTTTGCGATCCCCTGAAATCCATATTGAAATGTATAGTAATACATTGATTATAAAGAGAATATAGACTTTGGAACCTGGTGAATTTTAATCCCGTTGAAAAGCCCCTCGCTCACAACCGGTTTTCGGAAAAAGAATGTGTGCTGTCCGAGCGTGCCGCAGATTCGCGAGTTCACACATTCCCGAAAAACGGGCAGTGAACGGGGAAAAGGCTTTTCACGGGCGCCTTTTCCTTTGGATACTTTCCTTTAGGCGCGCAAAGGAAAGTATCATATAAAAAGTCTTATTATAAAATGGGGGGGTGCCGGTATAGATTCTTTTGCTTGAAAAAGAAATTTTTATTGACGTATATTGTATTGTCAGGTTGTTATGCTGTGAAAAGATGAAAAAACTTACAGCGCAGGAGAGTTATCATGTTTGGGAAAACGATTGGTTTGATGACAGTACTTTTTCTTCTTGTTCTGACGGCTGCTGAAACCGGAGCAGAAGGACAGAATAAACAGTTGAAACGACAGGATGTGCCGTTCAAGACCACCAAAGGAATCACCATGATTTCAATTCCCAGTGGCAGCTTTCAGATGGGATGCGAAGATGGCGAGGATGATGAAAAGCCTGTCCGTTCGGTGACGCTCGATGCGTTCGAGATGGGGGAGACCGAGATCACGCAGGGACAGTACAAGGAAATCACAGGCGAGAATCCCTCGTATTTCACCGGTGAAGACCGGCTTCCCGCTGACCGTGTTACCTGGATCGATGCGGCGAAATTCTGCAACAGGCTGAGCGAAAAACTGGGGCTCGGGAAGTGTTACGATGAGAGCACATGGGCGTGTGATTTCACCAAAAACGGATTCAGGCTGCCGACCGAGGCGGAATGGGAGTATGCATGCAGGGCTGGAACGTCGACTCAGTATTATACGGGAAATGAAGAAGCAGACCTGGCAAAGGCCGGATGGTATGGGAACGACCGTGGAAATGCCGCTGAAAAGTCTCATCCTGTCGGTCAGAAAGTGCCGAACGCATGGGGATTGTACGACATGCACGGTAACATTCTCGAATGGTGTTTCGACTGGGAAGGAGAGTACACGAGCGGGCCCCAGAATAATCCGGCAGCTTCCGAGGGAGGCGGTTACCGTATTCTGCGCGGCGGGAGCTGGTTCAACAATGCTTCCTACTGCCGGTCGACATTTCGTATCGGCGACAGGCCGGACCGCACAAGCAATTTTTCAGGGTTTCGCGTTGCCCGGAGAATGAAGTAAGTCTGTTGATACCAAGATGCGTTCAATGAAATTATATATATAGTGAGCAATAGACCCCGGAATAAAATCTGGGTGGTATAAGAGCCGTCATGCTGAACTTGATTCAGCATCTTTCAGAATCGTAAATGATTTTATGTGGTAATTCTGCCGGAAAAAATGTTCCGTTGTTTTTACAGGGAGCGTACTTATAAAAATCTTTCAGCCATGGGAGGATTCCGGTCGATGCGATACATATACCTGACCCTGTATATAATCACCGCATGTATTCTATTCTCCGATACACCAGCAGCGCAGACCGTCGCCGGAAAAACACACAGCGTGCTCTATACCGCGGACATGGTTCGGAAAGCTCGCTTGAACGCTGAAAAGTATCCCTGGGCGGCGGAGATCAAAAACAGTATCGTTTCGGCGGCGCAGCCGTGGATGAAATACTCCGACGACGAGCTCTGGAACATGATGTTCGGCAATACTATCAGCCGCTCGTGGATGGTATGGTCGGACGGATACTGTCCGGCCTGCCATAAAGATGTCCGCATGTATTCATGGAAAGTCGATGCTCTCGGGATGCCATGGAAAGTGCAGTGTCCGCACTGCGGGGCGATTTTCCCCACGAATGACTTTTATGCGTTTTACCGCTCCGGTCTCGATGAGCACGGCGTATTCATGCCCGCCCGTGCGGACAGGAAGCTGCTCTTCAACGCCGAACATCCCGATCCGGCCGATTCGCTCCATCTGTTCGGGGTCGATGACGGCGAGGGATATGTCGAGGGTACCAAACGCTGGCGTTTTATCGGCGCGTACCTCATCTACGGCCAGTGGAAACAGGCGATTGTGGCCGGAATACGTGACCTCGCCGAAGCGTACACTGTCACCGGGGACAAAGCCTATGCCCACAAGGCGGGAATTCTCCTCGACCGTGTGGCCGATCTCTACGGGACCTTCGATTTCGGGAAGGAAGGCCTTGTCTACGAACGGAAAGGCGCTACCGGGTATGTGTCGACATGGCACGACGCCTGTGTGGAACACTATCAGATCGTCATCGCCTACGATCAGGTGTTCGAGGCGCTCCGCGATGACCGCGAGCTTGTCGCGTTCCTCTCCGGAAAAGCGAAAGCGTACGGCCTGTCCAATCCGAAAACATCGTTCGGTCTCATCCAGGACAACATCGAGAACGGCATACTCCGGGATGCCATAACAAACCGTCACAAGATCAATTCCAACTATCCCGCCACGGAAGTATCCCTTGCCGTGACCCACACGGTGCTCGGCTGGCCGGAGAACCGAGGGGAAGTGTACGCGATCATCGATACCATGGCTGAAAATTCCTCCGGGGTGGACGGTTTGAGCGGCGAGAAGGGGCTTGCCAGCTATTCATCGTATCCCATCAATATCCTCGCCCATTTTTTCGAGATGTTCGCCCGGATGGACTCGACATTTCTCCCGGATATTGTGGAACGTCACCCGAATCTCCGTAAAACCTGGCGGTTCCATATCGACACATGGTTCAACGGGGAATACTATCCGCTCAGCGGCGACACCGGGGGATTCGCCCAGAAGGTAACCTCTTATCCAACCGCACGGACAACCAGAAGCCCGGGCGTCGATACATCGATGTTCAGCTTTCTCCGGGACCTCTACGTTTTGACCGGCGATCCCGCATATGTACAGGTCTTGTACCGTGAAAACGGCAATTCGGTCGACAATCTGCCATGGGACCTTTTCGCCGATGATCCGGAGGAATTCCAAAAAACGGTCGCCGATGTCATAAAGACAAAGGGAACCACAATCGAGGTCGGCAGCGTAAACAAAGAGCAGTGGTGTCTCGCGATAATGCGTTCGGGCAGGGGAGAGAATGCCCGGGCGTTCTGGCTCGATTACGATACGGGGGAGCGTCACAGCCACATCGACGGCATGAATCTCGGCCTGTTCGCAAAAAGGCTCGACCTCCTGCCGGAAATGGGCTATCCTCCCGTCCAGTACGGCGGCTGGGAATCGCAGCGTGCGCTCTGGGTCAGGAGAACAGCCGCTCACAACACGGTCGTGGTCGACGGGAAGGATCAGGACAATCCGCGGACTCGCCACATCGGCAGAACGACCCTTTGGGCTGATGGAAACCGTTTCAGAGCTATCAGGGCCTCGGCGCCGGAGTTTTACGGTATCGAGCAATACGAGCGGACTGTCGCGCTCGTCGATATTTCGGATGAGGACTCGTATCTTATCGACATATTCCGCGTGGTCGGCGGAACCGATCATGCAAAATTCATGCAGAGCCATTTTGGCTCGATAGCGACGAAAGGACTATCCCTGAAACCCGCCGCCGATTACGGGCACGACACGATCATGCGCAATTTCAGGGTTGACGGTTCGCCCGCTCCCGGGTGGGAAGTCGACTGGAAGGTCGAGGACAGGCTCGGTTATCTTCCGAACGGCTCCGATATTCATGTCCGGTACTGCGACCTTACTGAGGGCGCGCAGGCGTATACGGCGGAAGGGTGGATAACGGTCAGCTCATACAACGAGAATCAGGAGCTCTGGATTCCCCGCATCATGGTCCGCCGTCAGGCAGAAAAAGCCCCGCTCGTTTCGACTTTTATCAGTCTCATCGAGCCGTACGGGAAATCATCGAACATTTTGCGTATCCGCCGGCTGCCGCTCGTTACGGAAAACGGAAAACCCTATCCCGATACCAATGCGGCGGTCGAGATAAGCCTCGCTGACGGCCACAGGGATGTGTTTGTCGCCGCGGATGTCGAAAATCCCCTCAAACTCGCTCCGTCAAGGGCGTCCGACAGGATTCTTGCTGTACGTGAACCTTCAATTCTGTTCGATGGGGAGCTCTGCCATGTCCGGTATGACCGTAACGGGAAGGTTACTTATGTAGCGCTGTACGGGGGCAAATCGCTCAGGGCGGGAGAACTGGAGCTTTCCCTTACAAAAGAATCCGGCTTCTTTGAAATAAGTATCGAAGGTGCGGGCGCAAAAGTACTGGCCGGTGATTCCGCGGCTCTGGGATTTATAAAAGTCGGCGGCAAAGCGCTGCCAATACAATAATTCGTCGTTTCACCGACCGATACGGCCGATTCATGAGAATGACAGAGTATTTCCGGATGGCCTGACAGTCGGAGACTGTCGTGTCAACGCATCAGGAGCATCTTGATTGTGCGTTCAAATGTACCCGCCTGTATGCGGCAGAAGTAGAGTCCGCTCGAAATGTTCCCCGCATTCCACTGTACGGAATACTGGCCGGTCCTCTGTTCTGCATCGACCAGGGTTTCGACTTTCCTGCCAAGAATGTCATAAACAGTAACCGTAATTCTGCCCGATTCGGGCACACTGTATGAAACGGTCGTAACCGGATTGAACGGATTCGGATAATTTCTGAAAAGTACGAACGATTCGGGTTCAATATTCTTTTCGACAGATGTTTCGGAGAACCGGACGGAGGGCAGTTCGCGTCCTTTTTCCCGGACATTGCCGTTGCTGTCTGCACAATAGCTGTTAACCCAGTCGGGTCGGTCGGGTTGCGAGCCCGTCGCAATCATTTTTATCCAGCGCTCATCAGTCAGACGGTCAAACTGATCCGTGATTGTTTCATAGTATGACATGACCGGTCCGACAAACGCCGTGGGAATGAATCCGTTTGAAGGTGATTCGGCTATGAATACGCCAAGATTGACCTTACCCGTTCCCACATGAAGCACTCTGCCGACAATACCGCCGAACTCGTCTGTAGGCTGGGTATGGACATCGGCAATTGTTAAATCGTTTTTGAGAGCGTCATCGGTGATATAGAAAAGATCGGCATACCATCCTGAAAACGGTGGCGCTCCGCTCCCGCTTTCTCTAAACAGCATGGTTTGAAGAAATGACGTCTCTTCGGCGCTGAACTGCTGGCCTGCGAGCTCTTTTCCGGCAATCCCCTCCAGTGTTACCATAATGTCATGCAGCCGTGAAAAGTAACCGGAAATACTTTTTAATCTCGTGTTGCCGGAGGGAAAATTTGAAAAATAGTCGTATGCCAATTCTCCGAAATGCCCGATTTGACGGTAGAACGCCGGATAAGGCTCGACGAACGAATGGGGAAAAGAGCACAGTGATCCGCCCGTATACGATTGTTTTGCATAAAGCAGCGTATCATGCCGGAGCTGCGCCCACGAGGCAAGCTGTGTGTTCAGTTTTTCCTGCTGCCAGGCGGCGGTAAGCATGAAATCCGGGAAACCGTTTCGGTCCACCGGAGGATTCAGGCGGCGGATTGCTTCAAGCCAGGTATTGTAGAGCGACTGTTCCCAGAACGAATTATCATAAGCATCCACGAGGTACCTCAGCGAGGTGAGCTGCGATGAATATTTGTAGGTATCCAGTTCTTTCTTCAGTAACTGCAGGGCGTCGTCGTTTCCGAGCACGAACATGGCATCGAGAGGGTCAGGCATGGGGCGCCAGATTTTACGTTCTTCATAGATGATGCGGTCGTACACGACATTTGAAAAGATATACGAATCGATGATGAACCGCTGACCCATGAGCCTGAACGAGACGGGAAGCTTGTCAGGCTCGGCGCTGAACGGGTCCATAATAAAGAAATTCGAGAGGATCCGCTGCCCGGCATTGACCGATTCTTCCACGGTTTTCGTAAACTTCCCGTATGTGGACTCATCGAGCAGGTCATCCGCGCCGGAAATTCCGAGAGATTCGAGAATATCGTCAAGCTCCGTCGGGGTGAGGTTGTCGCTTTCGCCGACCATGAAGGTAACGATCCTGTCGTTCTCGTTCAACAGGGCCCGCTTTCCCGAAAGATCGACGAGCTCGTTGAGGAGTACCGTGCCGAGGCTCATTCTCCGCAGATCGTCATCCCAGGACGAGCCGCCAAAATCCGGGGGAGCGGTAAGCAGAAAATCCATGCGTCCGAGCCACATCATTGTCTTGAAGTATGGCCCCAGATGGTATCCGGGTTCACTGACGGCATAGTGCCCTCTGACGGTGAACTGGCTGAAATCGAGCTTTCGCCCGTGCTCGGAAAAGAGGGGCATTTCGACCATCTGCTCCGACTGAACGGCATCCCAGACGGTATCGAATGTTATTTGGGATACATATCGAGGAGACAGTTTTGTATCCGCAAGCAGGGATTTTGCCATGGTCACATACAGGTCCACGTCTTCGAGCGCCTGATTCAGTTGTTCCTCGGATTTATACTTTTCGAGCAGCATGGGATAGGAGGAATACATCGCCTCCAGGAATTCTTCAAGGTTCGGTTCGAGAATATCGGCTTCGAGACCCATGAGAATTCTGTCATACGATGCATGGAGCGCCTGGAGGATGGCATCGGTCGAAACGAATACCGGCAGATCGTACCCGTAAATAGTGTGAAACATCGGTGCAAAGAGTGAATTGACACGCTCCGTCACCACGAAGTTGTTCTTCTCAAGGAGTTCTATCTCGTCATGGGTGAGACCGAATTTGATGATTACCGAATCGAGATACGCCACTGAGCTCGTTGATGCGGCGTTCATATCGCTGTAGTAGGTGTTTTTGAGCGCATGGCGGTTGAGCGCTTCTTCGCTCGTGAGATTTTCGGTGGTGTTAAGAAAGCTGCGGTATCGTTCGGTACTGAATCCGCTCTGGGCTGATGAATGTTCCGATAGAAATAAAAGAAGAAGTATGAAGATGTAAATAGTCTGTAATATCTTCTGTATCATGTAATGGCAGTTTTCTTTATTCGAGCACGTAAACATGGCTGACGTCATTTGTAATCACACGATGATACGGAATAAATGTCCATTTGCATATTATATTCTATTCCCCGTTTTGTCAAGTAAAAAGGGGAAAATAGTATTCAAAGACGCTTAAAATTGCCCTTGTTCAATAAAAAAGGGTCTCCGGAAGAGACCCTCGATAACGGAATGCCGGAAAGTATAGTCTATTTGCCTTTCCGCTTTACGTAGTATTCCGGCAGGTGCTCTTTGACCTTGGCTTCGAGCTCCTCATCGGAAATGGTGGTCAGACGACCGTGCACCTTGTACTGATCGTCGACCCAGCGGCCGATCTTCACGCAGGCTATGGCGCCGAGACGGTCCTCGCCGGAAAGGCCGAGAAAATCGTTGACCCAGTGAACGACGCCGTCGATACCGGTTTTATCCGTTATGGCGACACGGGGCTCGCGGCCGAGGAGAGCGACGGTGTCGAAAATCGTATAGATACGCTCGTCACGGTTGAGTCCTCCTGCATGGATACCGGCGCGGGTGGTGTTGAAATCCCTGCCCACGAACGGGTAGTTTGCGGGAAGCGTGACGCCCATTTCCTTTTCGAAATACCGTGCCGTCTCGGTGATGATTTTCGTATCGATGCCGCAGAGATCGCCCTTGAGCGCAATATATTCCATGAGCGCCGATTCGAGCGGGGGATTACCGCATCGCTCGCCGAATCCGAACAGCGTTGTGTTTGCGGCGTTGCAGCCGTAAAGCCATGCGGTCATGGCGTTGACGTGCACCTTGTGGAAATCGTTGTGCCCGTGCCATTCGAGACGGTCGGAGGATATGCCGCAGTCGTTGATCATGCGGTACACGAGCTTCGGGATGCTCCGCGGTTCCGATGCGCCCGGATAGGAAATGCCAAAGCCCATGGTGTCGCAGAGCCTGATTTTCACCTTCATGTCATCGGGGACCTGTTCGGATAACTCGCTCAGTTTTTGTACGAACGGTATCACGAAACCCTTGATATCCGCGCGGGTCACATCCTCGAGATGACACCGCGGGCGGACACCCGCCTCGAAAGCTGCTTCCACGACGCCGATATAGGTGTCAAACGCCTTTTGACGGGTCTGTTTCTGCTTGTAGAAGATGTGGTAATCCGAGGAGCTGGTCAGCATGCCCGTTTCTTTCAGCCCCATTTCCTTGACGAGCCTGAAATCGCCCTTGATGGCGCGTATCCAGCCGGTGATCTCGGGATAACGGAGGCCGAGGCTGCGGCATTTGTCGAGTGTTTCACGGTCGTTGGGGGTATAGAGGAAGAACTCGGTCTGGCGGATGACTCCGTTCGGGCCGCCCATGCGGGAAAGCAGCCGGTAAATCTCGACCATCTGATCGGTAGTGTACGGTGGCCGTGACTGCTGCCCGTCCCGGAACGTCGTATCCGTTATGAAAATGTCACGGGTGACAACAGATCCGGGATCGAAAGTGACCTGCCTGCCGTCGATGATTTCCACCACAGGATTGTCGAATGTTATCCTGGGAGGAATCGAATGGGGAAATATATCCTCAATGAGGTTGGGTTTGTCAATGTCGTGTATCACTGGTATTCCTCTCTGTCTGTTCTGTATAGTCATTGTATTGATAAGAGGAGGGCTCAGTCCGGCCCCATGGACTTACTGTAATACGGTCATACAGAAAATTACACAGTCCGATCATTTGCCGCTTACATAGGGGGCAATAAAATCGACCGCAGATCCTATCGTTTCACATTCAAGCGCGCCGTCCTCATCCATCTCGATATCGAATTCGGCGTTGAATCCGGCCATGAGCTCGACCGACTGGATCGATTCTGCGCCAAGGTCGGCTGTGAAGCTCTTGTCTTCAGCACATTCGGCCTCGTCGATATTTAAAATTGTGGCGGTCACTGTCCTGACACGTTTCAGGATTTCATCACGGGTCATAGTTTTGTATCCTCCTTGAAATTTTATAAAGGGCCAAAAATAAAGGTAAATGAAATTCGATATTTTATGCTATAAAAAAGTCACTCGTTACCGAATTTATCGCCGCAGCATCGCTTTCGAGTCGCGTTTCACGAGCGGGTCGCGTTCTTCCTTCGTCATGTCGTACACTGCCCTGAGAAGCTCCGTATCTTCTTCGGTGAGGGAACATTTACGCCGCGCCACAGCTCCGTGCGCCGTTCTGAGCAGGCTTTTAAAACCGGCGCCCGGTGAAAACCTGCCGTTGAGAAACCATGCGAAGCCCGGTATGTATTTCGGAAGCGGCGCCCCGGCAGCCATGAGCAGGCACATGACTCCGATGGTGCTTCCCGTGTTGAGGAGCGTTCCGATGGATGTTTTGGTATGGTCGCCAATGAACGAGCCGACTTTCGTGCTTCCCGTATCGTATGTCGTTTTCCCGATTTTGACTTCCACCGAGGAATAATCATTCTTCAGGTCCGAATTCGTAGTGAGAGCCCCGAGATTGACCCATTCGCAGACATACGCATGCCCGAGAAAACCGTCGTGATACTTGTTGGAGTACCCGTGGATGATCGATTCCTCGACCTCGCCGCCCACACGGCATTCGGGGCCGAACGAGCATCCCTCGCGGATTTTACCGCCTACGATCTGGGTGCGCGGGCCGATGTATGCGGGTCCCTCGATCCTCGAATGGGGGAACACGATGGCATCTTTTTCTATGGTTACCGGGCCGCCTTTGGTGTCAATGACAACCATCGGATGAATCTCCGCCCCCTTCGCTATATAGCACCTGTCTGCAGGGCCATAGATACAAGAAAGCCTGTCCATCGAGCCTTCGATGCCTGATTTGCCCGCCGCCTTGAAATCTGCGGCAATCGCCTCTGGATTGTGATGGATGAGATTCCACGGATACTCAATAAGCGGCACCGTCTGTTCCTGAACGGGAACAACTCTCTTGGCGGATTCGAGAAACGATCCGATATTGCCGCTGTCAAGGGCTTCCGCGGTTTTTGCACTGATCCGTGCGATCACCGTACAGCCGCCGTGGGTGATTATCCCTTCGTTTACTGGAACGGGCAGCTTTTCGAGAGCAAGCACACGGCCATCGACCAGGAGGAGTTCCTCGCCGGTAAACATTGCCGGGTCGTTGACAGCGCATCCTGTAAACCGCTTGCTGATTACGGGTTTCAGGATATCGCGAACCCAGTATGAAGTTCCGGAAACCGGGCCTGCCGCGCGGCGAATTTTTTCTCCGAGCGTCGTATGACCGCAGCGGAGTTCGAAAGAAGCCCGTAGATATGTAAGAGGGTAGAGATGCTGCAAACCTTCATGTTCAAAAATTATAAGCCTCATTATACTGACACCTTTATTGAGCCGTTAACGTTTCGACATTCAATGAATCCAGGGATTTATTATATCTGTGACAGATATTATTTCAGCATGCTTTTCGGGTCCATATTGGGGGACTCGATGTCCTTGAAGTACCGGACAGTCCCGACCTTCAATTCCATGGTTGCATCTTCATCGCTCACGATGACCGCATGACGGTGGAGCTGGAGTGTCGATATGGTCCACATGTGGTTGACGCCGCCCTCGACACCCATGTGAAGAGCCCGGGCCTTGTTATGTCCGGTTACGAGGAGCATGACACGGCGGGCATCCATTACTGTCCCCACACCGACCGTAAGAGCCGTTTTAGGCACCTTGTTGACATCATTGTCGAAGAATCGGGAATTGGCGATCAGCGTGTCCTTGGTGAGCGTCTTGATCCGTGTACGGCTCGTGAGGGAAGAACCGGGCTCATTGAACGCTATGTGACCGTCCGGGCCGACTCCGCCGACAAAGATATCGATGCCGCCGTAGGATTTGATCTTTTCCTCATACGTGTCGCATTCCTGCTGAAGGTCTTTCGCATTGCCGTTGAGGATGTTGACGTTTTCGCGGGGAATATCGATATGACTGAAAAAGTTCTGCCACATGAACGAATGATAGCTTTCGGGATGATCTTCGGGAATGCCGACATACTCGTCCATGTTGAATGTGACGATATTGGCAAAGGAGATAATCTTTGCTTTATAGAGTTTGATAAGCTCCCGGTACATCCCGAGCGGTGTCGAGCCGGTGGGGAGCCCAAGTACAAACGGTTTTGCGGAATCGGGCTGAGCGGTTCTGATATAGGAGGCGATGAACGCCGCCGCCCAGGCGCTCACGCAGTCATAGTCTTTCTGAATGATGACACGCACGTTATGATAACTCCTTTTAAATGATAAGGTTATTATAATTAAACAATACAAAATTTTCGCAGAATGACGGCAAAGCCTGAAATGTCTGCCGATAGAATAATGCAGTTTTTTTAAATTACCTGTATAAAATATAATTGACATGAACAAAATATGTAACAAAAAACTGAACTGATAATGCTGTCAGGGAAAATTGAAGGTGTGGTCAGCATGGACAGTTTTCATTTCCGGCAGTTACAGTGCAGGGAAGCAGACAGCCAGGTCAAAGTATTCATGAGCGGAACGATAATCCCGGAACACTGGAATTATGTCGGTTTACCGAGCCGGCGTTTCACCATTATCGGTAACTCCCTGAGTCCGGCGTAGAGAACCGGTACAATCAGGAGCGATGAGGATTCGATGATCATTCCCCCGAATGACGGGATAGCCATGGGGATCATGATGTCGGATCCCTGTCCGGTCGAGGTCAGGACAGGGAGCAGAGCGAGAATGGTCGTCGCTGTCGTCATGAGGCAGGGTCTCACCCGCCGCGAACCCGCTTCGATGGCTGCCTCGCGGATTTCCTTAACGGATTGGGGTTTCTTGCGCCTGAATACGTCTTCAAGATAGGTAGCCATGATAACGCCGTCATCGGTCGCAATGCCGAACAGCGCAAGAAAACCGACCCATATCGCCACACTGAGATTAATCTGGTGGATGTTGAACAGCTCTCGGAGATTGACGCCCATGACCGCGATATTCAAAAACCACTCCTGACCGTACAGCCAGATGAGGATGAATCCTCCTGCCCACGAAACAAAGATTCCGGAAAAAACGAGCATGGTTGTGGAAACCCGGCGTAACTGCATGTAGAGTATGAGGAAAATTATTGCCAGTGCGAGGGGCAGAATCACGGCGAGTTTTTTCTGCGACCTGATCTGGTTTTCATAACTGCCTGCGAATGCGTAGCTCACTCCGCCGGGGATGCTGAATTCGCCGCTTTTTATCTTGTACCGGAGATATTCCTGTGCCGCCTCGACTGCATCCACTTCCGCAAATCCGGGTTTTTTGTCGAAGAGAACATACCCGATAAGAAACGTATCCTCGCTTTTTATCGCCTGAGGACCGCGAACATAGGTGATATCCGCAAGCTGCCCGAGCGGTATCTGAGTCCCGTCGGGAGCGGGAACGAGAATCGTCTCAAGCCCCTCGACCGTATCACGGAGCTCGCGGAGATACCTGACCCGGACCGGGTAGCGCTCTCGTCCCTCGACGGTTGTGGTGATCTGTTTGCCGCCCGCCGCCGATTCGATTACATCCTGTACCTGACCGAGCATGATGCCATAACGGGATAATTTTTCACGGTCGATATGGATTTCGAGGTACGGTTTCCCCACGATGCGGTCGGCAATCACCGAGGCCGGCTCAACCGAGGGAACTTCTTTGAGCAGCTGTTCGATTTTCAGGCCGACCTCTTCGATTGTCGCGAGGTCGGGGCCTTTTATTTTAACCCCCATGGGAGCGCGCATTCCGCTTTGGAGCATGACGACACGCGCCGCGATTGGCTGGAGTTTCGGCGCCGAGGTGACACCGGGAACCCTGGCGGCTTTCAGAATCTCTTCCCATATATCGTCCGGTCTGGTTATACCTTTCCATGCTGTTCTTCCGGGATTGAGCTGCGGATCGAGCGGAGACCGCCAGAGCCTGAACGGTTTGCCGTGTTTATCGGGGATGAGGTTTCCGTTTCCGTCACGGATGAATTGACCCTGTACGGTATACGGTTCACCGTCGGCAGCAGGGACAGGTGTGCCGTTCTCGCTCCGGAAATGATCCGTTTTGTCGGGGTTGAAACGGAAGAGTTTCTGTTTTCCCTGCTTGTCGAAAAGGTACTCGGGTTTATAATTGATCACGGTTTCTATCATCGAGACCGGCGCCGGATCGAGCGGCGTCTCCGCCCGGCCGAGCTTTCCTACGGCGCTTTCGACTTCGGGAATCCCGTTGATACCTATGTCCTGTTTCCTGAGAATATCCTGCGCTTCCCCGATCGATGCATGAGGCATGGTTGTGGGCATGAAAAGGTATGAGCCTTCGTCGAGCGGCGGCATGAATTCTTTCCCCAGCCCGGGAAATTCATGGATGAGGAACGATACCGGCTCTGTTTTTTTAAGCGATGGCGGCAGCCATCCGAATATCCTGTTGAATCCGAGCCAAACAACAGCCCCGATGCATATCACGACAATCGGTGCAAAGATAACCGTCGCCTTGTGTTCGAGACTCCACCCAAGGAGCCGTTTGTATGACCTCTGGTAGAGAAGTGTCAGGGCCATAAGCGATCCGACTAACAGCGCGACAAAAAGAACGTTCCTGACAATACCCTTTTCCATCCCGAGCGGAATCCAGTGCCGGGTGAGAATTACGGTGACGACTGCCACGGCAAGCCCGTTCGATACCCAGGACATTTTCTTCTTAACCGAATCGGGTGCAAAGTCACCGATTACATGGTAAACCGCAATAAGAACGAGCACCAGGCCAATCCACCATGTGACTGTGATACCTGCGATCAATCCCACGACAGCGATAACTCCGAGTAAAAACCGCCTGATGAGCTTCGAGTCAATTTTCCATGTAAAAAATGCGAGCGCGAATGTGGGGATAATGGCCAGAGCAACAATGATAGATGCCGTAAGAGCGAAGGTTTTGGTATATGCGAGGGGTTTGAACAGCTTTCCCTCGGCGCCCTCCATGAAAAAGACGGGGAGGAAACTGACAACCGTTGTCGCCACAGCGGTGAGAACAGCGCTGCCGACCTCGCTTGCTGCCCGGAATACGACATCGAGCTTGTTTTCATCAGGGGAAGCGCTTTCAAGATGGCGCAATATGTTCTCGTTGATCACGATACCCATGTCGACCATGGTGCCGATGGCGATAGCAATACCCGAAAGAGCGACAATGTTGGCGTCAACGCCGAATTTTTTCATCGCGATGAAGCTCATGAGCACGGCGAGAGGAAGAAGGCCTGAAATAAGCAGAGAGCTTCGCAGATGCATGAGCATGAGGACAATGACGACGACGGTGATGAGGATTTCCTCCACGAGCGCCGAATTGAGCGTGTTGAGCGTTTCATGGATGAGCCCCGTGCGATCGTAGAACGGGACAATTTTTATCTGGCTGACCGTGCCGTCCGGGAGGGTCTTCTGGGGAAGTCCCGGGGAAATCTCGGCGATTTTTTTCTTCACGTTCTGAATGGCTGCGAGGGGATTTTCGCCGAACCGGACAACAACCACGCCGCCGACCGCTTCCGAACCTTCCTTGTCGAGCGCACCGCGGCGAAGCGCGGGACCAAAGGATACATGCGCCACATTCTTGACGAGAACGGGCACATTGTCGGTCGCCCTGATGACCGAGTTTTCAATATCTGCGAGCGATTTGACGAAACCGATTCCGCGGATGAGGTATTCCACCTTGTTAATCTCGATCGTCCTCGCGCCGATCTCCCGATTCGACATCCGGACCGCCGAAACGACATCCTCGATCGACACGTTATATGCACGCATGGCATCGGGATCGACATCGATCTGGTATTCCTTCACAAAACCACCGACGGATGCGACCTCGCTTACTCCATCTGCGGACTGGAGGGCATACCGCACATACCAGTCCTGCGTGCTCCGCAGCTCCTGCAAATCCCAGCCGCCTGTGGGATTGCCGTGTTCGTCCTGACCTTCGAGGGTATACCAGAAAATCTGACCGAGCGCCGTGGCATCGGGACCGAGCATCGGCTGAACGCCCTCCGGAAGGGTTCCGGACGGCAGGCTGTTCAGCTTTTCGAGGACTCGTGACCGTGACCAGTAAAAATCGACCTTTTCTTTGAAAATGACGTACACGGTGGAAAAGCCGAACATGGAATAACTGCGGATAGTTTTAACCCCGGGGATTCCGAGGAGGGAAACGGTCAGGGGATAGGTGATCTGGTCCTCGATATCCTGAGGAGAACGTCCCATCCATTCGGTGAACACGATCTGCTGGTTCTCGCCGATATCGGGGATGGCGTCAACCGGAACGGGGTCGCGGTGCAGTCCCCCGATATTCCAGTCGAACGGAGCAACAAGTATACCCCACCCGATTATCAGAAGGAATACGATCCCGACGATGAGCCTGTTATTGAGACACCACCAGATGATACGGTTGATCAGGTTCATGTCCCGTGGTTGTGGCGACTGTGCATTCATACTTGCCTCATGGTGTTATTTCTTCCTGCCTGTTTCGCCGGGTCCTTCGGAAATCGTCTCTTCCAGACTCCCGCATTTGAGCATCGACGAGCCGAACCAGGGATTTTCGAGGTCTGTTTTTCCCTGGAGCCAGTCGGCGCCCTTGTTGTTGAAAGCCATGGGACAGTGGAACCGGTAAACCGCCACCCTGCCGGTTGTGCCGAAACGGTGCGCGACACGAATCATGACGGCAGACAGCGGCTCAAACGCAGCGCGGGCGATTTCTATTGTACCCGCTTTTGATACCGCGTCACCGTTCTTTTTAAGGTTGTTAAGCTCATCCATCCATGCCATGTGGGCTTTGTCTTTGAGAAGCTCCATATTCACCGTGCCGAGCGCGCCGAGAAAAGTCGCACCGGCTTTATGCGCCCCTTCGAGCGAATCGTGGCTCAGGGCATACTGTATCCTGAAATAGGACGCATAAACACTGTCGAGCTGTGCCTTGAATTGATCGGGAACGGCAAACGGCTCGGGTTCTTTCAAGGGCCCCGACTCCTGTTTCGCCGTCTCTTCATGCTTCATCTGCGCTCCGGAACCGCCCGCCATCTGTATGGCTGCCTGTACTGCCGGGGTCTGACCATGGTCATGGGCAGGAGCCAGACCGCCCTCCGGATTCATCATGCTCGGCTTTGCGAGAATCTGGAGGGCGCTGTCGATCTTGAAATTACCGTTGACAACGACACGCTCACCCTCAAGAAGCCCTTCTTTTACAATGTAATAGTTGCCTGCACGGGGACCGAGAACTATCTCCCTGCCTTCGTATGTCGCTTCCCGACCGGGCACTTCGATATACACCACCGCGCGTTTACCCGTAACGAGGGGAGCCGATGCCGGGATGACGAGCGGCGGCGCGGAGGACCGTCCTGCGGAATATAATGGCGATTTTACGATGGCATGCACGAACATTTCGGGTTTGAGTCTGCCAGCCGGGTTGGGAACATTGACACGTACCTTGACGGTACGTGTTTTATTGTCGAGCACGGGATCGATGAAGACGATCTTTCCTTTGAATACCTCGCCGGGATATGCATCAGCTGTAAATTCCATTTCCTGGCCGAGCCGTATCGATCCGAGGTCTGATTCATAGACATCGAGCTTCACCCAGACCTGTGAAAGATCGGCGATGGTGTAGAGTGGAGTTCCGGTAGCGATATAGGTGCCCTCGACCGCGTTTTTATGGATAACGACGCCGTCCATTGTGCTTGAAATTGTCACATGCTCGGAAGGTGTACCCGAACGTTCGAATTCCCCGATCTGCTCGCTCGTCATGCCGAGCAGCCGGAGTTTCTCACGGGCGGCATCGACTGCCCGGAGTGTCAGTTCCCCGGTCGAAGAAAGAGACGCCTGCCGGAACTGTCCGGCCGCCTTCAGGGACTGGAGAAACTCCTGCTGGGCGTTGTACAGATCGGGGCTGTAGAGATCGGCGAGACGGTTGCCTTTCGATACCGGGGTACCGGTAAAATCGATATAGAGGCGGTCGATTCGCCCGGAGAACCATGCGGAAATGGTGCGAACCCTGGTTTCGTCGTAGTCAACCTTTCCGATCAGCCTGATGTCTTTTGTCACTGACCTGCGCTCCACCGGCGCGACCTGTACTTCGGCAAGCTTGACCGCACGCGGCGAAAGCTTCAGCTCACGGGGGCCGAGTCCTTCTTCAGCGTGCTCGGTCGTTACGGGAATCAGGTCCATGCCGCAGATAGGGCACTGGCCTGGATGGTTCTGCCTGATCTGTGGATGCATCGAGCATGTCCATATCTGTGTTTCCTGCTCATTGGCAGTCGTGTTGATAACGGGATACTGGCTCTGATTCTTATTACCGCCCCGTAAGAGAAAACCGACGGAAAAGGTAAGAAGTATCAAAACAGGCAGCTTTAACTTTGTAAGCGTTTGTTTCACAATTCCTGATGTCATGGGTACCACCCCTTTCGTTTTACTATGTGTCAACGGCGATTATCCGAAGGATTTTCGCCGGCAAGGAATTCAATTTCTGCAAAGGCACGGGCGCGGTCACTTTTTGCGCGTTCATATGAAAGCTCGAATTCGAGCAGTGTTCTCTGGGAGTCGATCAGGTTGAGAAAATCGGATTTTCCGGCCTCAAACGCCCGGAGTGAGACTTCGAGCGACTCGTTCGCTTTGGGAATGAGCGTATTTTTATACAGATCGATTTTCCGCTCCGAATCCCGGAAATCGAAAAGCGCCCGCTTGAGATCGGCATCGAGGCTGTTTTCACGGGCATTCCGGATTTGTACGGCTGATTTCTGACGGGCCTGCGCCTCTCTGACCGCGGCATGGTATTTCCCTCTCCAGATCGGAAGATTGACCGTGAACATGCCCATGACGGGGTCTTTGCCGCTGTTCTTGACGCCGGGCATCACAGCTTTCCCCGTCTCGATGTAATTGACCCCGAGTGTAATGTCAGGGTAGAGCTGTTTCCGGGCAAGGTCGATTGATTTCTCTTCCTCGTGTATACGGAAATCGAGGGCTTTGAGTTCGGGATTGTCCTGTGAAAGATGACTGAGGAGCGAATCATCCGTCGGTACAGCGAGTGAATCGGGGATCGATTCCGGGGCCGGAAGCGTTTCGTAAACCGGCCTGTTGAGCGCCGCGTTCAATTCAGCAGTAACGGGAACGATCATATCCCTGAGGCTGAGAAGGCGTTCTTCGAGCTTCCCGATTTCCACCTGGAACTTGATGACATCCTGGTACTGCACGTTCCCCGAACTGTATCCTGTCCGCGCGATATTTTCCATGGTACCGAGGAGTTTCAGGTTTTCATCGTTCAGCTTTATGGCCCGCGAAAGATAGTAGTATTCGAAGTATGACCGCTTGACCGACAAAAAAAGCGTTCTCTTCATCGCTTCGAATGTTTCCTGGAGCGCGTCTGCTTCATCATGGGCAATATCTCCCCGGAGTTCGCGGATCCCGAACCACGGGAAGGTCTGTGAAATATCGAACCGGTGCCTCTGCGGGCCTACGCGGGTTTCCACAGTTTCGATGTAATAGGAATAGGTGAGCCGGGGATCGGGCAGCGCCTGTGCCTGAGGGATTTTTTCCAGGGCGGCTTGCCACCGGTTGAATGCAGCCTCAAGCCCGGGATTGTGAAGAGCGGCATAGGCGAGGTAGTCGTTCAGGCCGCTGTGTTCATCCAGAACGATGGCCGCAGATGAATCCGTATTCGCTGTCTGCAGGACGTGATATGGCTCCTGAGTGGTATCGTCCGGATGTACCTGTTTCGCCGGAGCACCGCAGCCGGCAATCATAATATATAATCCGGCAGCTGCTGCATGTAAAACCAAACGTTTTTTATTCATTCCGGACTCCCCTTATGTTGTAAACGCTCAAGTATCATTTACTAAAGTAAAAAATTTTAATTATCAGTAATCCGGTAGATATTATGACAATTTGGCGGGGTTTTTGTTCCCGTTTTTTTACCACAGATGATATTTTCTTATTTTTAAAGTTCAAGTGATAAACATTAATAGATTCGGTACAGACAATGGCATCTACAGAGTCAATATGAGCTGAACTACGACAGCTATAATTTGAAAAAGACATTACGTTCCTGACTTTTTATTCTTCCTGTATTCCGGTAATCAACCGATAATATAAATATATATGATGTTGTAAAATTACAATATAAAAAAATATAATAATTTTATAAATATCATATTATCATTTAGTTAAACTAAAAGATACCTTTTATATTTTCATTTGACATAGACCGGCGGTAATATCATATTGAAATATCAGTACATCAGATGATATTATAAAAAAATAATCATTATATATCGAGACAGACCTGTTCCATGAAAATTTTCCGGGAAAGCAGGCTCTACCTTTATCTCATGCTCATGGCGCTGGGAATTATTATCGGGCGCTTTGGCAGCCGGTCGTTTGTCCGGGGCAATATAGCCGGCGTAGCGATTGTGGTTATATTCTTGTTTTTCATTTCCGCAGGGTATTTTTATCTGATACTCTTGCCGGGAAGAAAAAAAAATACCGTAGTACCTTCCCGGTCCGGCGAGGAACTTCCCGAATTGCAGCGTATGTATGATCCCATACATGACCTCAGCGTCCGTACCGCGAGGGAAGTGAACCGACCGGGAACCGTGCAGGATCAGAATGAAAAGCTCAAGGAACTCTCGAAGCTCGCCGCCGAAAACAAGCGTCTGGCGATGCTCGGCCAGCTTTCCGCGGGAGTGGCTCATGAGATCAACAACCCGCTTACCGGAATCATTGTCTATTCTCACCTTCTTCTCGAGGATACCGATCAGAGTGATCCGCGGTATTCCAACATTACCAAAATCATCAGAGAATCCAACCGCTGCAAGAACATCGTTAAAAGCCTTCTCGATTTCGCCCGCCAGGCCAATCCCCAGCTCGATCCCTGTGATGTGAATATCATTGTTACCGAGGCGCTCAACAACATGAAGAGAATGCCTCTCTTCGAGCATATTACCGTCACCGAACACTTAGGTGAGGATCTGCCGTGCGTGCTCGTGGATGCGTCGCAGATTCAGGAAGTGTTTGAGAATATCATACGGAATGCCGCGGAAGCGATGAACGGGTCCGGAGAACTCACCATCACGAGCAGGCATATCCATGATGCACCCGATAATACTCCGATGAACGAGATAGTTTTCGAGGACACCGGCCCCGGTATTCCTGCCGAGCACATGGATCGCATATTCGATCCGTTCTTTACGACAAAAACGAAGGGACACGGCACCGGACTCGGACTGGCTGTATGCTATGGCATTATCGAGCGTCACGGCGGCACGGTCATGGTGCAGAACCGGAACGGGGGAGGAGCTGTTTTCACGGTTCGTCTGGTTGTCAAGGAGGAGACCGGATGAATATGCCGTTTAAAATCCTTGTCATCGATGATGAACCGGTCATGCGGGATTCATGTTTCCAGATACTCTCCCGGAAGGGATGTGATGTCTGGCTCTCCGAAAATGGCGCCATAGGGCTTACCCACCTCAGGGAGTCCTCGTTCGATGCCATAATCCTCGATCTGAAACTGCCCGATATAAACGGGCTGGAAATTCTGCGGATGATCCGTGAAAAAAGCCCCGAAACGGCGGTTATCGTCGTGACAGGCTATCCTACGGTCGAATGGGCGGTCAAGGTGCTGAAAATGGGCGCTTATGATTTTATACCGAAACCGTTTACTCCCAACATGCTCCGCACCGTTGTCACCAAGGCCCTTGAGAAACACAACCGTGACGGATTAAAAAAACTGGATACGCAGAAACTGGTATCGATCAGGGGAACCGATGCCATTATTACCCAGAGCCCGGTGATATCGCGGCTGAAAGAGTATATCAAGAAAGTGGCCCAGTCCGACTGTTCGGTGCTTATAACGGGTGAAACGGGAACCGGCAAGGAGCTCACCGCCCGTGCCCTGCATTCCTGCAGCGAGAGGCGGACCGGTAATTTTGTCACGGTCGATTCCGGCGGCCTCTCCGATACACTCATCGAAAGCGAGCTTTTCGGACATGTCCGGGGATCGTTCACCGGCGCGTTTTATAACCGGATCGGACGATTCGAGATGGCAAACAAGGGAACGCTGTTCTTCGATGAAATAGCCAATATGAGCTATCATATGCAGAGCAAGCTTTTACGGGCAGTACAGGAGCATGAGATCACACGGGTCGGAAGCTCCCAGATGATTCCGGTCGATGTCAGAATCATTGCGGCCACAAACCGTTCCCTCGATGATGAAATAAAAGAAGGTAATTTTCGGGAAGATCTCTATTTCAGACTCAATGTTATTTCCATTCATCTGCCCCCGCTCCGTGAGCGCCGTGATGATATTCCTGTGCTGGCAAACTATTTTCTCGAAAACTTCCGGAAGAAGAAGCCCGGTCAGCTTCCGGAACGGATATCCGACAGGATCATGAAAGAAATGATGTCATATGACTGGCCCGGCAATGTCAGGGAGCTGGAGAATGTCATGGAGCGTACGGCCGCTCTCTGCGATGAGAAAGAAGTGCGGCACTTCTATATAAACGGGGATGTTTTTTCCGGCGGGGCAGTATCCCTCAGACGTGAAGAAAAGCTGACAAAACTTGATGATGTCGAACGCGTACATATTGAAAATACCCTCAGAAAATGCCGGTATAACATTACCCATACGGCTTCTGTTCTTGGTATAGACCGTAAGACATTGAGAAACAAGATAAACCGGTACGACATCAACACACAGTAGAACACTGTACCGAGCGAGGAATAATTCCCCATCATTGTGGAATTAATACTCGGTTTTTCCGGTCAATCAAAGACCTGCATATCCGCATATAAACAATATTAACTTCATAAAAATATTTAAATTAAATATTCCATACCCATCGATACTCCTTCCGGGCATTAAATTTGCTATCAACATAAAACATCGTTTTTCTTCATTGTTAGTTTCCTAATATAAAATTGACTGTTCGACACGGATATCCTGCACTCATGCAGGTGTGAACCGGAACGTTCGATTCCGGGATCATAGCATAAAGCTTTTTTAACGGTGCACCTGAAAAAAGCATGAATGGGAAAAAAAAGTCGCCGGTCATTCTCATCATCGATGATGAGGAAACCATGCATGATTCATGCACACAGATTCTCAGCCGCGGAGGATATGCGATTCTTTCGGCGTCTAATGGTGAGCGCGGAATGAGTCTTGTCAGAGAAGCCAGGCCGGACCTCGTGCTCCTTGACCTCAAAATGCCCGGGAAAAGCGGAATCGATATTCTCCAGGAAATTGCCGCAATCGATAAAACGATCGTGACGGTTGTTATAACGGGGTATGCGACGGTTGAATCGGCGGTAGAGGCAATGAAGCTCGGCGCCTCAGATTTTCTGCCGAAACCTTTTACCCCTGATGAATTGCGGATGATTGTCCGGCGCGGGCTGGAAAAACGGCATCTCCTTGTCGAGACGCTCCGTCTTCAGGAGGAAAACGCACGGTTGAAGGAAAATTTTGTTTCAATCATTACTCATGAGATGCGGAGTCCGCTTGTTGCTGTGGAACAATATATTGAGGTTCTTCTCGAAGGGATTGCCGGCGAGCTCCAGCAGAAACAGGGCGAAATTCTCTCGCAGTGCAGACGGCGTATCGAATGGCTCCTTTCTCTAGTCAACGAGTGGCTCAGCATGGCCAGAATACAGAATTCGACAATCCTTGAAAAAATGGATGAAGTGCAGCTCCGGTCGATTCTGGACGAATCACTCGAGCTTGTCCGCGTTCAGGCTGATGAAAAGAAAATTGCCCTCGAATTCGTTATGCCCGGTGATCTGCCGATGTTTAATGGTAACGGCGAAGCGCTTGTCCACCTGTTCATGAATCTGTACTCCAATGCCATTAAATATAACCGTGAGGGCGGAAAAATAACAACGAAGGCATGTGACGTGGGCGATTGTATACAGATACAGATCGCGGATACCGGGATCGGTATACCACAGGAAAGCCTGCCGTTCATATTCGATGAATTTTTCAGGGTCCGGACACGGAGCGAAAAGACACGGCAACTGACCGGCGATACGGGTACGGGTCTGGGACTTGCCATCGTGAAAAAAATAGTCGATGCGCACAAAGGCTATATCAGCGTGGAAAGCCAGATCGATGTTGGAACAAGCTTTACCGTACATCTGCCGAAAAAACAGTCATGCGGGGAAAACAGATAAGTACAACTCACGAGGAAGACAATGAACGATAACAATCGGGTATCGTTTATCAGTGAAAGCGATTTCGGGCGGTTCCTTGAGACATTAAATTCCGGGGCTCGGGTATTCGCGCCTTATCCCGCACTGAGCCGTGAGGGTGAAGAGTCCTATTTCTACGAGCCCTGGTCTCCCGGAAAACCGTTTATCTTCCGTGGTTACCGTCCCGCACAGCCGATCAAGTCGTTTCTGTTCAAAGGCCGGGTGAAGGTGGCCGAGTATCCTTCCGGGAATCAGCCTGCCCCGGATTTCGCGCGGGAAAAGACCATTATTGTGGGTGCGGCGGCCTGTGATGCCGTTTCACTGCGATCGCTCGATGCCGTGTTCCTCGATGAAGCCTTTACCGATATCTTTTACCGTGAGCGGAGAAATAATACATTCATCATAACCGCTGACTGTGTAAATCCGCGGTCGGCCTGTTTCTGTACGCAGCTTGGGAATGCTCCTTATCCGAAGACAGGCTTCGATCTCAATATGAGCGCTGTCGAAGGGGGATACCTTATCGAAACCGGTTCCGAAAAAGGCAGCGAGGTAGTGAGGAAGAATTCCCCGCTTTTTTCGGCGCCCGGAGAAAACCTGCTCCGCGCACGGGATGATCAGCGTTCGGAAACAACCCGTATCGTTGAGCGGCAGAACGGCGATTACTCACTCTCGAAGAGTTTTCCCGAACTCCTCGCGATTCAGCGTGAAAGCGATTCCTGGTTCGGGCATGTACGCACATGCGTCGAATGCGGGGCGTGTCTTTTTTCCTGCCCGACCTGCCACTGTTTTCTCCTGTACGACCAGAAAAGCAACAGGGGTGGATTCGAGCGGGTCAAGGAATGGGATGTATGTATTTATGCCGGTTTTTCACGGATGGCCGGAGGCAGCTCGCCCCGCCTCGGTCTCATGGAGCGTTTCCGTCACCGTTATCTGCACAAGCTCGAGTATTACCCGAAAAATTTCGGATTCGAGGCCTGTACGGGCTGCGGGCGGTGTATCGAAGGATGCATGGGTAAAATCGACATGAGAAAAGTGCTCAAAGCACTCGACACTGAAACGATAGAAACCGGGACAAAGCATGAGTGATATCAATCCCTATATGCCGGCTAGTGGAACGGTGGTGCGGGTTATCGATGAAACCCCGACCATTAAAACCATTATTGTGAAACCGGAACAGCAAATCCCCTTCAGGTCGGGCCAGTTCATGCAGCTGACCATGCCGGGAGTCGGAGAGGCGCCTTTTACTCCTTCCTCATCACCAAGCAGGCTCGAAACACTCGATTTCACCATCCTGAAAATGGGCAGGGTGACGGAGGAGCTCCACAAACTCAAGGCAGGCGACCCGGTCGGACTCCGCGGGCCGTTCGGCAAGGGGTATCCGCTCGACAAGCTCGAGGGCAGTGAAGTGCTTGTTGTTGGCGGGGGATGCGGACTCGCGCCGTTGCGGTCGCTTTTATACGTGCTGTTCGAGAATATGGAAAAGTTCAAGCGTGTGTCCATAAAATACGGGGCAAAATCTCCGGCAGATCTCGTATACAGGGATTCGTACAGCGAGTGGTCGGCGATAGACCGGGTGAGCTTCACTCCCACAGTGGATGCCGGTGCTCCGGGGTGGGATGGCCATGTCGGTGTGGTGACCACGGTGCTCGATGATATCGATATCACCATTCCCGACAGTTACGCCGTGGTGTGCGGGCCGGAGATCATGCTCAAGTTTGTCACGAAAAAGCTGCTCGATATCGGGTACAAACCGGAACAGTTATATCTCTCGATGAACCGCCGCATGAGCTGCGGGACGGGGAAATGCGGGCGGTGCAATGTAGGTCCGTACTATCTCTGCAAGGACGGCCCCGATATCAATTACGCGCTTATAAAGGATTATCCGAACGTGTTCGGAATATGATCGTCTCAGGCGGGCAAACAGATGCGAGAAAAACATAAGAGTACATGCCTTCTCTGTTCACTGGGATGCGGGTTCATCGTGGAGACGCTCTATGGTGAAGCGGTGAATCTCGAATATGACACCGGTGATGCCGTCGGTGAAGGACACCTCTGCAGCAAAGGGAATTTCATTCTCGAACTGCTCAACCATCCTAACCGTCTCACCGAACCCTGCGCCGGTGGAAAAACGATATCACGGGATACCGCTTTCGAGATGATTGCCGCGAACATGAAACAGCGCGCGGATGGGTCTTCCGCGGGACTTATCGTGAGCGGGGACGCATCGATAGAGGACATCCTGACAGCCCTGAGTTTCGGCAATGCTTTCCTCGGTGAAAACCATATCGCCGTGAATTTCTCAACCAATGATGATGCGGTGTATCGCGCCCTGGCGGGTGTGGGATATACCGGTGCTCCGGCTCAACCGCACGACACCGGTGAGGCAGACTGTATCATCGCTGTCGGAGACCCGTTCGAGGTCGGGCCGGTGATTGCCGGTCAGGTTCTCAACACCCGGTATGGACGGAGAGGCAGTCTTTTAGCCGTTATCTCGAAAAAACGGAACACCGCAGCGCGGTTCGCGAATCTCCACATTCCCGGCCCGGAGAGAAAAACGCTTGCGGACCTGCTTCGTGTCGTTGCTGAAGAGTCGGGCGTGGGTGGACCCGAATGGAAGGCTGTAGTCAGGAAAGAGCGGCCGTATCCTCAAAACCCTTACATTGTCGGCACCGCAAAGAAGTTTATTGAAACACCCTCGGCGGTTATGCTCCTCGATACGCAGGATCCGGTGACCGCTTTTCTCGCCGCCGCAGTCGTTTCGGCTGCGGGCGACGACAAGCGCCTTATGTGCCTGACCACATACGGTAATGCTCGTGGCATATGCGATGTTTTACCGGAAATCGCATCGGTGGAAGAACTGCTCGATGAGGTTAAGCGGGGCGCTCTCAAGGTACTGCTGGTGCTCGGCGCAGATATTGTCGGGAGTATGCCCGGCCGTGATGTGGCAGCGGTGCTCGAAAAAGCGGAGTATGTCGCTGCCGGGGCTCCGTTTGATAACAAAACGACCGCCGTGTCCGATTGTACGCTGCCAACCACCCTGTGGCTTGAAACGGAAGGCACGTATAATGGACGGAAGCTGCGGCCTGTGGTCGATCCTCCAGGCGGGGCGCTTTCGTATGGGGATATACTCCGCCGTCTCGCACGATATATGGGGCGTGAACTGCCGCCCGGTACTCCCGGTCAGGAATGGCAGCGGACAGGATTAAGCGGTGAGACAGTGAAGGCTCTTCTTGATGCCGCGGAGAAGGAAGCCCCTGAGCCTGCGGTGTTTTCCACGGTGCTCAGGCATGGTGACGGGGCGCTGACCGATGTCATGGAGTGGGTGAAATTACAGGAAAGGATCGCGTGGTGAAGAGGCTGTTCGTCCATCTTGACCGGTGCATAGGGTGTCAGGCGCACTCGGTTGCCTGCCAGCGTGTACACCTCGGTACGGTAACCCTCCAGAGCACCTTTATTGAAAAAGTCGGGAATCTGCCCGTCGTATGTCGTCACTGCGAGGAGCCAGCATGTGTCGCCGCCTGCCCACGGGAGGCGATGACCCGTGACGATGACGGGACGGTAAGGAGGAACCCGGCGCGGTGTACCGGCTGCAGGAGCTGCGTACTGGCGTGCCCGTTCGGAGTTCTGAGCCAGGGAATGAAGCTCATCGGCTTTGCTCTCGGCAAATGCGACCTCTGTACCTCACGGCTCGAAGAGGGCAGGGAGCCGGCGTGTGTCGCCACATGCCCTACCGGCGCGCTCCGGTTCGAGGAAATGAGTGATGCATACGGCAAAGAAAAAGAGATCGTGCTCGGCGCCCATGCGCAGGGATACAGAACATATATCAGAAGGCCATAGCGGCTGTCGTGTGTAACGTGTATGGTACGGTTTTTAATGATAATGCAGTGAATGTTTGAAATCTGAGTCATGGAGTTTCATGTGATCATTACCGGGGTAATTCATATTGTGGCGTTTCTCGTGATTGTCGCATTTGTTCTCGTTCTGGGGCTTGCGACAAGCTGGATAGACCGAAAGGTAACCGCACGGATTCAGGCGCGTGTGGGGCCGCCGTGGTTTCAGCCGGTTGCGGATATTCTCAAGCTGCTCGGTAAGGAAACGCTCGTTCCCGATGGTCCCGGCAGAACCGTATTTCTTGCAGCTCCGCTGTTCGGTCTCGCGGGGGCCGCTCTTGCCGCAGGGCTTTTGGGATATGCATTAATGAATCCGGATGGCGATTTTATTGGCGATATCGTGGTGCTCGTATATTTGCTCGTGATACCCGCAGTTGCGGTTATCATCGGCGCAAGCGCATCCGGGAATCCCATTGCCGCTGTAGGCGCATCACGGGAGATGAAACTCGTGCTCGGATATGAGCTTCCATATCTTATTGTAATAGCGACAGTTATCTATAAATCCGGATTTGATTTCCGGCTCGGCGGCATCATTGCCAACCAGATAGAAGGCGGATGGTATCTCCGGAGCGTTTCGGGTGTAATCGGTTTTCTTGTGCTTCTATTCTCAACGCAGGCGAAGCTCGGGCTTGTCCCATTCGATGTTCCCGAAGCGGAGCAGGAAATCATGGGGGGAACCATTACCGAGTACTCGGGCCCGCCCCTTGCGATAATCAGGATTACCCGCACCCTCCTTCTGGCGATCATGCCGCTTTTCATGATAACCCTGCTCATGGGTGGCATACAGTTAGGTGGAGTGTCCGTTCTGTGGGGCATACTGAAGTATGTAGTGATCATTGTGCTGGTTGTCCTGATCAGAAACACGAATCCACGAGTACGAATCGATCAGGCGGTGAAGTTCTTCTGGGGACCTGTGACCGTGCTTGCGGTCAGCGGCCTTGTGCTGGCCATATACGGATTGTAAATGAAATGGCAATGGCGGAAAAATATGAATAGCCGCGGGAGAAAATTATGAGTCTGACCATGTGGGGTCTGAAAAAATCGCCGTGGGTGTACCATGTTGCCCTGTCGCCCTGTAACAACTGCGATATAGAAATACTCGATGTTCTGACCCCTCGTTTCGATGTGGAGCGTTTCGGCATCAAGCTCGTGGGCAGCCCACGACACGCCGATGCGCTTCTCGTGAGCGGCTCGATCAACCGTCATGTCCTCCCGCGGTTCAGGGAGCTGTACCGGCAGACGGCGAAACCATGTGTAGTGTTCGGGATAGGCTCGTGCGCGCTTTCGATGACCATGTTCCGGGACAGTTATAACTGTGTGGGACCGCTTGACGAGGTTGTTCGCGAAATCGACCCGAATGCGATCATAGCCTATGTTCCCGGCTGTCCGCCCAAGCCCGAGGCGATTATTCTTGGTGTTGTGAAGGCGCTCAAGAGCCTGTAGGAGTTATGTATGACGACTGAAAAAACTGCGCTGTCAGCGATACGGAAGAAATTCGGCGATACCCTCGTCGATATCCATGAGCGGAACGACCGCAGAGTATATATAACTGTCAATTCTATCGACCTTCCGGCGGTCTGCCGTTTCATGTATGAGAATCTTGGAGGACGGCTGGCTACCGCATCGGGAGTTGACATGAGGAGCGGCATCGAGATTCTCTATCATTTCATGTACCCGCAGGAACACCGGATGATCACTGTGCGAACGAAGGTAAAAAAACCATCACCCGAAATCGGGTCCATAGGCATGTTCCTGCCGGCAGCCATCTGGATTGAGCGCGAGATATACGATCTTTTAGGCGTGGTATTCACAAACCATCCCGATCCGAGACGGCTCGTTCTTGCCGATGACTGGCCGGATGGCGTTCACCCGTTACGGCGTGATTTCAAGGAGTTTGACTGATGAAGCGAACCGTCATACCCCTCGGCCCGTTCCACCCGCTCCTCGAGGAAGCGGAATTCTTCAAGCTCTACGTTGAGGGCGAGACAGTTGTGGATGTGGACGTCCGTATCGGCTACATGCACCGGGGGATTGAAAAGCTGAGCACGCTGAAAACCTATGACCAGTCGACGTTTATCGTCGAACGCATCTGCGGGATATGCTCGACATCGCATCCCATCGCGTATGTGCTGGCGGTCGAGGACCTCGGCGGATTCACCGTTCCCGATCGTGCGCACTATATCCGCACCATCATCTGCGAGCTCGAACGCATTCACAGCCACCTCCTCTGGGTCGGTCTTGCGGGACATTTTATCGGGTATGATACGGTATTCATGTGGGCGTGGAAATACCGTGAGCCGATCCTCGATATCTGTGAAAAGCTCACCGGGAACCGTAACCACTACGCCATGATGAAACCGGGTGGTGTCCGCCGCGACCTCAACAGCGATGACTTCGCCTGGGTGCAGCGCGAAATGGATAAAATTATCGGGGAGATGGAGATGCTTGTCGGAGCTGTCCTCGACGATCCGGTTCTCCATGCGCGGACGAAAGGAATCGGCGTTCTTACGAAAGAAGATGCCATCGCATACGGAACTGTGGGACCGACTGTCCGCGCTTCCGGCATTCCCGATGACATCAGGACTGACGATCCTTATGCGGCGTATGACCGTATCGACTGGAAGGTCATCACATGGGAAAGCGGCGATGTCTTCGGGAAAGCGGCTGTCCGGCTTCTCGAGATTATCGAAGCGGCGAAGATTATCAAGCAGTGCCTCGATGCCATGCCCGAAGGCCCCATCGATGCTCACATAAAATCGGTTCCCGCCGGAGAAGGCATCGGGCACGCCGAAGCGCCGCGCGGAGAGGTATTCCACTATGTTCGCGGTGACGGCGGCAATTCACCGATACGGCACAAAATCCGTGCGCCGAGCTATGTCAACATACCGTCGTTCAAGGCGACCTGTGTCGGGCACACCATTGCCGATGTGGCTCTCATCACCGCCGCTGTCGATCCCTGCTACTGTTGTACCGAGCGCATGGCGGTTCTGGAGCGCGGCTCGGATAACATCGTCATGTCGGGCCGTGAGCTGACCGAGTGTTCCCGGGCTGCGACCGACCGTCTGAAAAAAGATTACGGTTCCCCGACGCCGGTCGAGCTGGCAGTCAAAAAACTCCTCATGAAAGAGAAGGCATGAGATGGATGCTCTTGTATATCCGGTTATAATTCCGATTGCCGCAGGGTTTATCGTTTTGCTCGTACCCTCGGCGATGAAGCGGGTGCGTGAGATTGTCGCGCTTGCCGGAACGATTATTGCCGCTTATTACGCGGGCGTCGTTTTCTTTGCCGGTGAATATGTGGCTGTTTCGTGGCCGTGGTTCAGCCTTGGCAGTTTTGTGTTTTCCTTCGACCTGAGGGTCGACAGTCTCAACGGGTTCATCCTTTTTGCCGCCTCGGTATTCGCACTCCTTATCGCGATTTACTCGATCGGGTTCATGAACGACAGCGACCGCCACCGCGAGTATTACGCTTACCTTCTCTGGACATCGGGGGCGACTGCAGCCGCGCTGCTTGCCGATAATCTGGTGCTTCTCCTCATCGGCTGGGAAGTCACCACGATGCTCCTGTTCTTCTTTATTACCATGGGCGGAAAAGAATCGAGAGAAGCCGCCGGGAAAACATTCGTCATCGTCGGATTTGCAGACTGCGCCCTGCTTTTAGGTGTTATTCTGGCGTGGTATTCATTCGGTACGCTCCGGATCAGCGATTTCGACTCCGTCCCTGTTACATCCGGTTTCATGACCGTGCTGTACATCCTTCTGCTTACCGGCGCCCTCGTCAAGGCAGGGGCGATGCCCGGGCATTCGTGGATACCGAAAGCGGCGGAGGGCGCTCCGACAAGTGTCATGGCCTATCTTCCGGCGAGTCTCGACAAACTGCTCGGTATCTACCTGCTTGCGCGGATATCGCTTTTCATGTTTGTGCTCAGCGGGCCGCTCAGGCTTCTTCTGCTCAGTATCGGGGCTGTCACCATCATCCTCGCGGTCATGATGGCGCTCGTTCAGCACAATCTCAAGAAACTGCTCGCCTTCCATGCGGTCAGCCAGGTCGGCTACATGGTTCTCGGTATCGGGACCGGAGTCCCCGCCGGTGTTGCGGGCGGGCTGTTCCATATGCTCAACAACGCGCTCTACAAGTGCTGTCTGTTCCTCGGAACGGGAGCGGTCGAGAAGCGTGCCGGAACAACCGAACTCGAAGAATTGGGCGGTCTTGCCCGTGTAATGCCCGTGACCTTCGCTGCGATGCTTGTATCGGCGCTTGCCATTTCCGGCGTTCCTCCCCTCAACGGCTTTGCGTCTAAATGGCTCATTTACGAGGGAACCATCGAAACCGGACAGCCTGTTTTCCTTATCGCCGCCATGTTCGGGAGCGCGCTCACGCTCGCATCGTTCTTCAAGGTCATTCACTCTGTTTTTCTCGGGAAACGGCCCGAGGGCCTTAACTCGGTGAAGCCTGCGGGATGGGCTATGGCTGTACCGATGGTTGTGCTTGCGGTTATATGCGTGTTGTTCGGTGTATTTGCACAGCTCCCGCTCAGATATCTCGTCGGTCCGGCGGCAGGTATCGATTTCGGACCCGTGTCCGGCACGATACTCCTACCGCATGCGCTGTGGAGTCCGACGCTTGCGACGCTTCTGATCGTTCTGGCGCTCCTGATCGGTGTAATAGTCTACTATATGAGCACAGCGATAAAGCCCCGGAAGACCACGATCTTTGTGGGCGGCGAACAGTTCGGAAGCGAAGAGCTCAGGTATCCCGGCACCGGTTTTTATGAGACGATACGGACATTTTCGCCCCTGAAGGTTCTGTATAAGGACGCTGAGGAGGGTGTTTACGATCTCTATGTTCTCGGCGGCAGGTACGGCATGAAGATTGTCGGGATTCTCCAGTCGATTCATAATGGTGTTGTTTCAACTTATGTGGCGTTTGCAATAGCCGGGCTCGGATTTTTGATATTTTTTCTCGTGAGGTGACAGGAAATGATCCTCTTGTACGGTCTGCTAGCATTCATGATTATCGGCGCCATAATCGCCATCGAGACGAAAGACCTCCTTTCGAGCGTAATCTCGGTCGGCGCCATGGGGCTTGCCCTTTCGATCATTTTCCTGATACTCGGCGCGCCCGACCTGGCGATTGTTCAGGTGGTTGTCGAGGTGGTTGCGCTCATCATGCTCCTCCGTCTCGTTGTCGAACGCGAGGATGTCACCATTGCCCACCGCTACCGTTACGGCGAGGTGTTCTCGACAGCGGTGGGGCTGGTATTTTTCGGCATATTCATCGTGTTTGCATCGCTGGCATACCGTGGAATGCCGGAATTTGGCAACCCCGTTTTCAGGGTATCGGAAATGTATATCCGTGACGGATTTTCCGTTTCGCGGGCGGCGAATCTGGTGACCGCGATTCTCTTGGATTTCAGGGCGTATGATACACTCGGCGAGGCGACGGTGATTTTCGTCTCCATTGTCGGGGCGCTCGTTATCCTCAGAAAGAAAGGCAGAATAAGCGATGAACGGGATGACACTGATCGTTAAAACGATAACCCGGCTCGTGCTCGGTTTCATTATCGTGTTCGCGGCGAACATCGTTCTCTACGGCCACATAACTCCCGGCGGAGGATTTGCCGGCGGAGTGATGCTCGCGTGCGCGATTATTCTCCTTATTCTTGCCTTCGGGAAGAAGACCGCCCTCGATATCGTGGGCGAGAAAGCGCTTTCGGCATGGGATTCGATCGGCGCGCTCGGATTTCTCTCAATCGCGCTCATCGGGTTTTCCGGGGGATTTTTCTTCACGAATTTCATTATGAGAGGCACCCCGCTCAGGCTTATTTCCGGGGGTACCGTGATGTGGAGCAATATTGCGATCGGGATAAAGGTTTCGGCATGTCTCGTCGCGGTTTTTATAGCCCTTGTTATGTTCCGTCTGGAACATAAACGGTAGAAGGAGCAGCCATGGTTCCGTACATATTATGCACGATACTGCTGTTACTCGGTATTTACGGGATTATCGCGAAAAAGAATCTCGTGAAGATAGTCATCGGCCTCCTCATCATCGAGTATGCCACGAACCTGCTCCTTATCCTCATAGGGTACAGGACAGGCGGAACGGCGCCGATCGTTTCGGACGCCCGTTATGCCGCAGTCGAGTCGGCGAATTTCGTCGACCCGATTCCGCAGGCGCTTATTGTGACCTCGATAGTGATCGGTCTCGGGATAACGGCCATGGTTATCGCTATCTGTCTCAGGCTCTACGAAAAGTACGGAACATTCGACATTCTTCAGATCAGGAGGTTGAAGGGATGAATTCGGGAAACCTCCTTCCGTTATTTATTGCCGTGCCGCTCGGCGCCGGGTTCCTCATTCCGCTCGCCGTACGCCTGAAGAACTGGCTCGGTGGTTTTCTTGCGCTGGTGACTACCGGTTTCCTTCTCGTGTTTTCATTTTCACGGCTCGGAGCAGACACGGCTGTTTACACGATGGGAGGATGGCGGCCTCCGTTCGGAATCAACCTTGTCGGTGACGGACTGAGCGGATTTTTCCAGATCATGATCAATGTCGTGGCGTTTCTGGTGACTCTTTATTCGGTGGGATACATGAAACGCTATACCGCCCAAGGAAAGTACTATTCTTTGCTCATGCTCATGACAGCGGGAATGAACGGTGTGGTTGCCACCGGCGACCTGTTCAACATGTATGTGTTTCTCGAAATCTCCGCGATTTCGTCCTATGCGCTTGTGGCGTTCGGAATCGAGCATGAGGAACTGGAGGCATCGTTCAAATATCTTGTCCTCGGGAGTGTCGCATCGAGCTTCATTCTGTTCGGCATCGCGCTCCTGTACAGCATCACGGGAACCCTCAACATGGCGGATATCGCCCGTGTGCTGGATACACAGGGTTCGGGGCTCATGGTGAAATTCATTGCCGCACTGTTTATCATGGGTTTTGGCGTCAAAGCCTCGCTCATACCGTTCCACGCCTGGCTGCCGGACGCACACCCATCGGCGCCCGCACCGATTTCGGCGATGCTTTCGGGACTGCTTATCAAGGCCCTCGGGGTCTATTGTATCCTGCGGATATTTTTCAATATTATCGATATAGGAAATTCGTTCTCGAACGTTCTCATTATCCTCGGCGTGGTGTCGATGACCGGCGGGGCGCTGCTGGCCATCGGTCAGTGGGATTTCAAACGGATGCTGGCCTATTCGAGCATCAGTCAGATCGGGTACATCATGTTCGCCTTCGGGCTCGGGACTCCGCTCGGAATGATCGGAGGGCTTTTCCACCTCCTCAACCATGCATTCTTCAAGTCGCTCCTCTTCCTGTGCTCAGGCGCCGTTGAATATTCAACCGGAACGCGCGATCTGAGGGAACTGGGCGGGCTCTGGAAAAAAATGCCGGTAACATCCGCCGCATGCAGCATCGGAGCCCTCTCCATATCGGGCATTCCGCCGTTCGGGGGATTCTTCAGCAAGATTATCATTATCATTGCCGCTGTCGATGCGGCCGGGAAGCTCGGGCCGATCGCGTATTTCCTTGCGGCTGTAACGGTTATCGTGAGTTTTCTGACGCTCGTGTATTTCGTCAAACTGCAGAAAATGGCCCTTTTCGGATCGATACCTGAAAAACTGACTCATATCCGCGAGGTTCCGGTTTCCATGTGGAGTGCCCTCGTGATCCTTGCGGTGTGCTGTATCGCGTTCGGCATAGCCTGCCCGTGGTTTATAAGTGTGTTCGTTGAACCGGCGCGGGAGATTCTGTCTGACAAGAGTGCGTATATCATGAAGGTACTGGAGTTCATGTGATGGTCAATCGGATCGTTTACTGTATCATGCTGTTTGCGATGTGGCTGCTGCTGACATGGTCGCCCGATATCGAGAATGTCACTGCGGGTCTGTTCGTCGCTGTCATATGCACCGTGCTGTTCGGGCATCTTTTCTTCGACAATGCGGTCAGGATACTCTCGCCGCGCCGCGTGTTCTGGTTCCTTGTGTATATACCCTTCTTCCTGATGCACATGGTCAGGGCGAACCTTGATGTCGCGTACCGTGTACTCCATGTGGATGTTCCCATCCGCCCGGGAATCGTGAAGGTCAAGACGACGCTCACAAGCGACCTGGGATTGACCTTTCTCGCCAATTCCATCACCCTGACACCGGGAACGCTCACGGTCGATATTATCGGGAGCGACATGTACATACACTGGATTTATGTCTCGACGGATGACCCGGAAAACCAGACAGCGGTCATTGTTACCCGTTTTGAAAACATCATCAAGAGGATATTCGAATGACAAGCCTTGTGGTTTCTTCCTGGCCCGGAGCGGTCATGCTTGTTCTCCTGTTTTCCGGTTTTCTCTGCCTGTACCGTATCGGCAAGGGACCGACCGCGCCGGACAGAACGGTTGCCATCGACATTCTCGGAACGCTCATGGTCGGATTCTGCGCCGTGCTCACATGGGTAACCGGCAGAGCGTTTTACATGAATATCGGCATTACCTGGGCTCTGCTCAGCTTTATCGGGACAATCGCCCTGGCCAAATATCTGGAAGGACGTGACTTCGATGACTGATACTCTCGGGCTGATTTTTATCCTTATCGGGGTTCTCTTCGATCTTTTCGGATGCATCGGTCTTGTACGGCTTCCCGATATCTATAACCGTCTTCAGGCGGCAACGAAGTGCGTTACACTCGGGACCTGCATGATACTATTCGGGCTTTTTGTTATTACTGGTATCAGTTCGGCCGGTATCCTGTCACTCCTGTGCGCGCTGTTTGTACTTTTTACTTCTCCGGTAGGGGCGCATGCCCTGGCGCGGGCGGCTCACCGGTACGGAATAAAACTCTGGGACGGCAGCGTAACCGATAAGTATGCGGATATTGACAGGCCGGAACACTAAATGCCTGGTAAAAAACACCGTTTGTAGATACAAGCTGTCAAGGGTCGGCATGAAGTGCCGATTTACATGCCCTTGACAGCGAATAGACAATACATTTCGTTAATGGACGTGTGAAAAGATTCTTTTTCACCGCCCTCCTGAACGGAGTACAGAGGAATGCGTAAACCGAAACTTCGCGAACTCAGGGAAGCGCTTAAAGTCCTTTTCATCGAGGGGCCGTATACATCCAGATTTCCCGCGGAAATGACAGTCCCCCCGGAGACGTTTCGCGGAAAACCGAAGTTCGATCCCGATGTATGTATCGGGTGCGGCGCCTGCAGCGAAGTGTGTCCCTCACGGGCGATAGAAATTGTGGATGATACTGCAGCCGGTAAACGAACCCTGAAACTGAGGTACGATATCTGCAATTTCTGCGGTCAGTGTCATCTGTACTGCACAACCAAAGATGGAATCGATTATACCACCGAGTATGACCTTGCCGGTTTTGACCGGAGTGAAATGGTTGTTACCATGGAGCATGAGCTTGCCCTCTGCGAGGTATGCGGGAGTGTCGTAGCGACAAAAGACCATCTCCGCTGGATAGCAAAAAGACTCGGAAGCCTGGCATATGCAAACCCGACGCTTATCCTTTCGGGCCTGGAAGAACTTGCCCAAACCGATGAGATCGAGCCCCGTGACAAAGAACGCCCCATCTACCGTGAAGACATCTTTAAAATCATGTGTCCCGCCTGCCGCCGTAAGATGTATCTCACCGAGGAATGGGGATAATTCTCCGTAATCCCATGTATAATCAATTCCGTACGGATAGTGTATGCGGGAGGTGCGTGTGCCATGCAGAGGACTACGCTTGTTCTGGTGACTCTCGGAAATGAACTGAGAGGTGATGACGGCGCCGGGAACCTGTTCGGCAGGCTCATCGGGAACCATGTTTCCCTCACGGTGATCGAGGGAGGCGATGCGCCGGAAAATATCACCGGCCTTGTTGTCCGCGCATGCCCCGATACGGTTGTTATTGTCGATGCACTCGATTTCGGGGGAGTGCCGGGTGAGATTACGGTGGTTACCGGGGAAAAACTCGAAGCATCCGGTATTTCAACCCACGGATCGCTGAAGATGTTTGTCGATTATATCAGAGAAATGACCGGCGCCCGGGTACTCGTTCTTGGAATTCAGCCGAAAAACCTTGGTCTGGAAACTGAAATTTCACCCGAAGTGAGAGCCTCCGTCGAGTCCCTTGCCGAAACCTGCAGGGAATCTGGAATCGATTATATATTCAGCATACCGGAATTGAGATGAGCTTGAAAGCTGTTACAAGTACGAGGTTTTCTTGTGTTATTTTTTGACAGGTGATATTTTTCGGAGGAAAAGAAGCCGATGGATGCGCGAAAAAAAATAATGGTGGTTGACGATGACAACGATATTGTCGAATCCATTGCCATGATTCTTGAATCCGCCGGATACAAGGTGACAGCTGCTGACAGCGGGGAGCAATGCCTCGAATTTCTTCGGTGTGAGCGGCCGGACCTTATCATCCTCGATGTAATGATGGAGACAATGACCGAGGGCTTCAATGTAAGTTACGATCTGAAAAATAATCCCGACTTTCAGACTATTCCCATAATTATTGTATCCTCAATCGAGGATTATGCAGGAATCAGGGTTGATAAGGATTTTGTCATGGCGGATGAATTTCTCGAAAAACCGCTTCACCCGAATATTCTCCTGGAAACCATAAAACGGCTGCTGTGAAACGGCGGTTCATGAGCAGAAATATCGTGCTTAATCGGTTCTCGGGGGCAGCATTGAATAGAGAGCCGCTGATATCGCATCGAACAGAGAGGTAAAGACCCATGCATGAACTTTCCGTAGCCGCCGAACTGGTACGGAATATCGAGCAGTATCTTCATGACCGTCCCGGTTCACGGGTAGTGTTGGTCAGGGTGCGTATCGGGGTCTATTCGGGAGTGGATGAAGATGCTCTCAGACGGGTTTATCCGGTGGCGTCCGAGAGAACTTGTCTCGAGGATTCTCAGCTCGTGATCGAAACATCGCCTCCCTCCTGTTCGTGCTCGGAGTGCGGGATGGGCGGGCTTACATTCGATGCCATACCATGTCCGCGCTGCGGATCGTTCAATTTGAGGCTGATAACGGGACGTGAGCTGGAAATCGAATCGGTTGAGCTTGACGAGGAAGATGACCCGGTATCTGAAAAAAAACCTTCTGTGTGATTACCGAATTGATTGGTTTAACGAAGTTATACATAAGATATATTTTAGTGAGTTTTTTCCCAACAGATGCCGAAACGAGTTCGGTATGACCGTCACCCTGAACTCATTTCAGGGTCTGATCGCTTATAATATGAGCAATTATTTATGACGTCATACAGGGTGATAATAACCTGTATAAATTGCTCAATGACCGGGGAAGGGTAACCTTATATGTGTCTCGCGGTTCCGATGAAAGTGGTGGAGCTTATACCTCCCGACAGAGCGGTTGTCGAGTCGGACGGCATCTCCATGGACATTTCCCGTGCGCTCGTCGACCATGTGAATGTGGGAGATTATGTGATTGTTCATGCGGGTTTTGCGCTCGAAGTTATCGATCTCGAGGAAGCGGAAAAGACCCTCGCGACACTCCATGAGATTGCCATGACCGCCGAAGGGGCTTCTCCTCCGTAAAAAATCCTCCAGCTAAGACAGCCGTTCAGGTATTAGCTCTCATCTCCCGCTTTTTTATCATATTTCCTGTTTTTCTCCGCCCGGTACGATTCGACTTCCGATTCCCTGAAACGAATCACCGCTCCTGATTAGTATCAGGGCAGTTCCTGCCGATCCATGCAAAACGTCTTGACATACTGATGTATCATAATCATACTACAATATGTGTTTATCCGGATTTTTCTGAATGCCGGGAACGGATATATTGTCGAAATCACGATAACCATATCAGCAAAGGGAAAGAACCGCCATGACCAGAACTTTCCGTGCAATCGGTTTTATGTGTGCATGTGTATGCCTCATGTACTCTCCGTCCATTAACGCGCAGATTGTTCATCTTCACGACATCGGCGGGGACTATGAATGGCTCAATTACAAAGTTGTGGATGGTGCTCAGCTTTATATGCTCGTTTTCAAGCCCGTGGATCATAAATCCACTGACCGGAGTCCGGCGATCGTATTCATACACGGCGGAGGATTTGTCGGCGGGCATCCCTCGTTCTTTTTCCCGCACTGCCAGTATTTCACCTCACGGGGTATGGTCGCTTTCACAATCAATTACCGGCTAATCACCAAAAAAGGTCCCGAAGGAATCGACGCTGTCGGCAGCTGTGTGGCTGACTGCAAATCGGCCGTCCGTTACATACGCGCCAACGCCGAAAAATTCGGTATCGACTCCGACCGTATTGCGGTGGCCGGTGATTCCGCAGGCGGGCATCTTGCCGCGGCCCTCGGAACGATGAAGGATTTCGAAAATCCCGGCGAGGACACAAAGATCAGCGCCATGGCGAACGCCATGATACTGTATAACCCGGCTGTGGATATGAATATACCCGCATTCAAAAATGTCTTTACCCTTTCAGAAGTAAATGATGATATCAGGGCACGGTATGCCCGTTACTCGCCCATCACCTATGTCGCGAAAGGACAGCCGCCCGCTCTGCTCATGCATGGCATCGATGACACGAACGTCCCCATTGAATCGGCGTATCGCTTTGCCGAGGCGATGAAAAAAGCGGGTAACCGCTGTGACATGGTTGCCCTTGAAAATACGAAGCATGCGTTTGTAATCGTCGGGATAGGCACGGAAGCGACGATTGTCAACGCCCTGCAGGTGACCGACCGTTTTCTCGCTTCGCTTGGGTATCTGAGTTGCGAACCGACGATTGAAATGGGCGGAAGAAAATGAGCGGAATACTTCACACCTGAAAAATATCGTCAGCGAAGAATATACTGAGAGAAGAGGAGTAAATATAAATGTTTGATCCGAAAGGAGTTATTCGAACTCGATCATCACGCTTCGTGAGGTGTATGCTGGCTCTTTTATGGACGTTATTATCCGGGTTGAATCATGAAGTGTATAGTGAAGTTACACGAGATACGTTCATGAAATGGGACAGGAAGAAACTCCTCTTTAAAACCGGTGTCGTAACGGACAGTTCGAAAAAAATGCTCGAAAAACCAGAAATGTACGCCGGCGACAATTCTTTTATCATGGCAGTAACGCCTCCGATCATAGACTTTGCGCCCGTACGCAATCTCAATCCCTATTTTTTCCCGAAGGATAATCCCGGTCTCTGGTCGGTCTGGGGTATCGGTACGGTCGGTCCGGATGAATGTTTCTACTTCGCTGTGGGGAGCCATCAGACTAGAGACGGCAATGTATATATTGTCAGGTACGATCCCGTACAAAAAGAGCAGTACATCGTCGTAGATTCTGCACAGAGGCTCGGCTGGCGTCAGGGTGAGTTCATCGATGGGAAGATACACGGCGAACTCGGAATTACCCCCGACGGACTGCTTACCGCCGCAACATATTGGTCGGTGCCTCCCGAAGACCTTTCGGACCGGAAACAGTACGGCGGCGGTAAACTATTTACATACAACGTATTTACAGGGGAGTTCAGAAATCTCGGAGTTCCTTTTATCGGTGATTCCTACCCCTATTTTGGATTCGATACCCGGCGGGGAATTTTTATCGGCGCGACGCATTTCTATTATTTTTTAGCATACGATATACGGGCTGAAAAGACGCTGTATGCCGGGAAACCACCCGACGGGATGCAGTGGGAGAGCTGCAATGCTCTTCTCGATAGTAATACCGGGCTGTGGTATGCTACCGACAGCTCGACAAAACGCGCGAAAGAGAGTTCCCATCTCATGGAATACGATCCGGTGCTCAACCGTTTCAGGAGGTTGTCCTGTCAGATTCCGTCTCATCCTGTGACCGGTGAAAATGATATAATGCGGGCTTACACCACCTGCAGAATGTCCGATGGCGCCTTTTACTGCATGGATTACCGGGGAACGTTTTTCAAATTCTGGCCTGAAAAGGAAAAAACGGAACTTATCGGCCTTAACTGGGGACCGCAAGGAACGTATGTCACGTGCATCGCGGCAAATCCTGGCTCACGGTACCTCTATTACATCATCAGCGGTCACGGGCGGGGGTTTGAATGGGGTGCGCCGGTTATTCAATACGATACGGTATCGAATACCAAAAAAGTGCTTGCATTTCTTCACCCTTACTATCATGAGAAGTACGGTTTTGTGAACGGCGGCTCATACTGTTTCACTCTGAGTCATGACGGTTCAACGCTCTATATCGTTTTCAACGGCGCATTCGGTGATGTGGAAGATAAAGATACCTTCGGGAATCCATGCATCATAGTAGTCCACATACCCGAGAGTGAGAGAGCGGAATGACAACATTGTCTGTAGAACATGATATGCCATGGAGTTCGTAATCTGTTTTATAGTGATATAATTTCAACTCATCTGGACAAAAACCGGTTTTGCATATAATTCTATACCCGTATGAGGAGTTTTCATCATGATCCTGAAGAAACTGACACAGGGTATCGTGCTCATATGCTGTACAGCGCTTCTGGCCGGTGGTTGTGCAGCGCTGAGGCAGGGTACTGCATCACGTGAAACGGAGAAAGTGCCTGCCCCGCATCGTGAATTCCGTGCGGTGTGGGTCGCCACAGTCGCCAATATCGACTGGCCGAGTGCGCCCGGCCTTTCCACCGATGATCAGAAAAGGGAAATCATCGCGATTCTTGACAAAGCGCAGAGCATCAACCTCAATGCCATAGTACTGCAGATTCGTCCGCAGTGCGACGCATTCTATCAGAGCGCAATCGAACCGTGGTCCTATTACCTGACCGGAGTGCAGGGCAAAGCTCCCGATCCCTTTTATGACCCGCTCGCTTTCTGGATCGAGGAAGCTCACAACCGCGGGATGGAGCTCCATGTCTGGTTCAATCCCTACCGTGCGCATCATCCTGCAGCAGGAGAAATCACCGAATCTTCCGTTGTCAGAACCCACCCCGACCTTGTCAGGCAACTCAAGGGAGGATACTACTGGCTCGATCCGGCAAAAAAGGGGACGCAGGATCATTCATTCGATGTCGTCATGGATGTAGTACGCCGTTATGACATCGATGGTGTCCATTTCGATGACTATTTCTACCCATATCCTTCCTACAACGACGGTGAGGATTTTCCCGACGACGACACCTGGGCGGAATACCGTGACCGGGGCGGCAAACGTTCCCGTGAGGACTGGCGACGCGATAATGTCAACCGGTTTATCGAGCGAGTGTACAAGGCCATTAAAAAGGAGAAGCCCTTTGTCAAATTCGGCTTGAGTCCGTTCGGAATCTGGCGACCCGGTTATCCCGAATCCATTCGTGGTTTCGACCAGTACAATGTTCTCTATGCGGATGCGAAGCTGTGGCTCAACAGAGGCTGGGTCGATTACTGGACCCCCCAGCTTTACTGGGCAACAAACCGGATACCGCAGAGCTACCCGGTACTGCTCGGTTGGTGGGTTCGTGAAAACACCCGGAAGCGCAACCTCTGGCCGGGTTTATACACAAGCACCGCCCGTGATGAAAAGGGTGTCGATGAAATCATCAACCAGATCATGATCACCCGTGGTTTTGTCCCCGGGGGTCCCGGCAATGTTCACTTCAGCATGAAAGCCCTGCTCGACAACATGGGCGGTATCGCCGATTCGCTTGCAGCGGGACCGTACCGTGCGCAGGCGCTTGTACCGACCTCGCCGTGGCTCGATAACAGAGCTCCCGCAGCGCCTCATGTTACAACCGCGCTCGAAGGAGTGAATCAGGTTATCTCATGGATGCCGGGCGATAAAGAAGCGGTTTTTCGGTGGATTGTGTATATAAAAAAGGGGGATTCATGGAATTCCGTGATTCTCAACCGTAGCGACCGGAGTTACTCGTTCTCCGCCGTATCAGACAACGGATTGGCCGATGATAAACAGGGCGGAGAAAAATCTCCCGGAATTACCGGTAAGGTGAGCTGTATCGCGGTTTCCGCTGTTGACCGCACGGGAAATGAAAGCCCACGGACACTAGTGAAATTCGACGGTTTACCATGAAGCTTCCGATCAAGCAATGACCGGACGATGAATAGGGATTTGTCCGTTCAGACGGCAGATTGCACAACAAAAAACCACCGATCAAGGCCAACCGGTGGAAAAATGACTCTGGCGTCCCCTAGGAGAATCGAACTCCTGTTGCAAGGATGAAAACCTTGAGTCCTGGGCCACTAGACGAAGGGGACGCAATTTTTCATAGACTATAAATATAAAACATTGAATTCGCAACGTCAACATGAAAAACTATTTTCTGGCAATCCCCCCATTTTTTTCTTGTCTCTTTTAATATGATACTTACCCTTGAGCGCCTCCTTGATGCGATGCGATGCAGCGAAAAGGGAAACACGCCCCCGTGAAAAGTTTATGTCACCATTCTCTTTCGATTTTCGTAAATTGCCTTTTATCGGGATTCGCGGTTCAGAAATTATGTACCTTCGATTCGCCTGATCAGAATAAACCGCCTGATGTTATAATAATAAAGTAACTAAAACTGAGTGCAAACAATTGCTTAGTTGATTCTGTCTGCATAAAAAACCCGCACAAGTACGGGATATTATTTTTCAGGGTATTCTGTTACCAGCCGAGGAATATCTTTACAAACGTCGTCGAGGATTTATAATTCTCAAATTCCCGTGTCGTTTCAGTAAATTTTATCTGATCAAACCTGATACCTGTTGTGGCCCAGATATCATATCCGAAATAGGTCACACGGTTCTGGAACTGGAGCATGTACGTTTTCCCCTGGTAATCGTTCTCGCTCTGTACATGATCCTTGTGGTCCAACTCGAACCATGGTATTCCCTGCAATCCGAGCTGTATGTCCGTTCGGGGAGAAATGTCATATTTGAACATGAAAAGGGGAATTCTTGTCACATAGTAATCTCCGGGACGAGCAATGTCATTCCGGTCTTTCTTGTAAAAACGGAATTTCACACCGGGTGAAAATGTCCAGTTTCCTAACTTCTTCGTATATATGGCCTTATTAACCATGGCGAGCGTCTTGATGTTATCGGCAGGCTGATACGTGTTATTGTACATTACTCCTTCGATCTGCTCGTTATTCTCCAGCTTGACATGATTCTCAAGTGTGATTGCCGGAACAGCCCTGATCACCGAATCAAGCCATAGACGGTTTACCGTGGAGTTCTTGTACTCGAGCTCGTCGTAATAAAGTTCGCGGGTAAATCGATAGATAGTACAAATAATACCGGGTTCCTGGTAATTTTGTTTCATTTTTGTCGTAACCTGCATATACTGATCCCGAATATCGTCCTGTATCCGTTCGTACCGGTATTCCGCATAGAGCTTTCCGATAGTGAACACATCGTAGTTGACGAACAGCTTGAAGTAATCGTCGTTGGTTCTGTTATCACGGCCTACTCCGCCTGTCCTGAACGATCCGGCGATCAGGTTGACACTTTTAATCGGTGTATATCTCAGTATTATATGATGTCCCTGGCGGTCCAGGTCATAAGGCGTATCAAGCTTCATGTCGTCTTCGCGAAAGTCCGGAATATTATTGTTATTGTAGTCGTTTCCGAAAACGAATTCATCGTTGTCGGAGTCGAACATGAGAAACGGCTCTTCGTAATCGGGAATATCGTTGTTGTTCTTGTTGTTGTCGGGGATACCGTCATTGTCGGCATCATTGCCCGGGAACACACCATCAGGGTCTTCGGCTGAAATAATATTGTATCCCATCGCGTTCTGCTCGACCATGGTGTCGGGATACTGGTCATTATCGTCATTATCCTCAATGAGCGGCAACCTGACAGTGTAATTTCTGGTGTTGATCGCTGAAACGGCATAATCATGAGGAAATTCATAATAGTAATCCATGTAAGGCCGATAAAATTTACCCATTTTGAACAGCTCTGCCGCAAGTCCGAACCGCCTCCAGTCTTTCTGGGCGGTGAAATAATAGGCTTTATCGTTCTGACTGAACCTGTGACCGGTGCGGGGTGTCTGCCCGCTCACAATAGCTGTCGGAAAGCCGGTTCCGGGAACTTCATCAGGATACATATAGTGGCTGGAATTATTTACGATTTCGCCGGTAATTTTAAAACCGTGGTAGTTGAAGTTAAATCGATTCCATAGATAATGCTGGCGACCTGAACACCGAAATCCAGCGTCAATGTCGTGACGTTAGACTTGTCCTTCACGTTGCCTTCGGCCTGCGCCATGGTTTTCCAGTATGTTGCATCATAATACGTTTTGATTTTACCCGAGGTATCGTGCCCGCCGGGTGATTCCGCGGTGTATATCAGGGCTGTCTGAATATTATAGTCATTCGCCACGGTTATCTCGGCTTCAACACGGTTGACATGATCCTTTATATTGGTAAGATCAAAGTAGTATACAATACATTTGGTACCGCTGGCCTGAATTGTGCTGTTGGCGGGATCGACAAACGTCAGGTACTTGTTTACCAATTCCAAATTGATACCATCCTTGATGTTTTTGGGGTTTGAACCGGCCAAATAGTCCCGCATATAGAAATAATCGGCATACTTGGGTATGCTTCCCTCGATACCGAGAAAATCATATTTGGGAGATCCGATCATTGCCGAAGCAGGCGGGGCAAGATAATCTCTTTCGTATGTTTTTTTCAGGGCAGTAGTACGGTCGAGGGTAATGTCATCGAGTAAAACGGCTGGAATGATATCAGGACGATATTTACCGTCTACTTTGAGTTTCACATCATACACAATCGGGCCGCCTTCATTGTCGTCCGGAGAATCGTCCATAACCCGGATTCCGACAACGAGGGGCGTCGGTGTATAGTTACTCGCCGACCCGAACCAGTCGTCGCCTCCTTCGCGGTTTCCCTGGACGCCGTATTCATTAACGTAGGATGCGCCGACAGTGAGAGCCCCTAACTGGCGCTGAATGTATCCACCCCTGAGGAGCACACCACCATTTGTTACAAGGCCTGTGTTTTTGGCGTCTGTTCCCGAATAATGCCCAAACGAGGGCGAGCGAAAATAGGGGTCGGTATTGCTGTGCCATGACCACCACGTTCCCAGAAGGGAACTGCTGATAACAGCTGCCTTTGTGTTTGCAGACTGGTAATCGAGCCTCATGCCGTTCATATTGGGAAGACTCAGTGTGAGGGGACTGAACTTGGTACGGAGTGCGCGGGCGCCGATTGCGGTAAACGCCCAGTCATTGGTCGATTCTTTAGCAACCCAGACACCGTCGATATCGTTTGTTGTCATCGAGTTGATAAACTTATTGGGCGTCTCAACATAAAATGTTCCGTCACCTTCGTATGTTTCATGCCAGATATTCGCGTCTCCTCGCATTCTTACGATTCTGTCGCCGAACTCGTTGTACGACCACCTGAGACGGCGTTCTTCCATGATGTTATAATTCTCGTAACACATGAACGAATAGTTCTCGTAGCGGTCCTCCATCTCATAGAATTCATAACCCCAGCGTTTGTATAACTCATAATTTGAACCGAAACTCCCCAGAAATGACTGGTTCTTGGTTTCCTTGAGTGTCATACTGATTGCATTCAGGCGTGCCTCGGTTGACATGGAAAGCCAATCCTGTTCGGTCAGCTTGCGGAGCTCATAAATGTTCTGGGCATAGAGGGGCAAATTCAGGAAGAGTGAAGCAGATAATACAATTACAACACAAAGCCAGCGTTTCATGGCAAAAGTCACCAAAAAAACTATTTGAATATGATAATTATTCCTTTTAACATATGCATATAATTTAAAACAATAATATAAAAAAATATAAAAAAGCAAGCAAAAATTTGAAAAATTTTTGTGAAACATGGATTATTTTCCTTTAAAAAAACGTGTGCGCTCGTGCAGCTTTTTAAAAAACAGTGTCTGATATTATTTTCATTTTTACGGTATCCGATATAATATATATTATGTGAAAAAGCTGATATGCTGAAAATGGGACGTGCGGTATATGGAGTCAGTATAAGAAGGGATGGTGATAATCATGTCTGATACGGGAATGCCGGTTTCGCGGTTCAGCGGTCCATCGGATATGATTGATTTACGGAAACTCGAACGTGAGACCAAAAAAATATTTTTCCTCGGATTTCTCGTGGCAATTCTGGCGAACGCCGCAGCAGGGGCATACTTTCTGTTCCGGAAAACCGAAATCAGAGTAGTAAAACCGCCTATGATAGAATTCATCTATCTCAAACCGAAAATCAGACGAGTGATAAAGGTTGATAAAAAATACACAGGTACAAGGGTATTACGCCGTCAGGTAATTCATCATCAGAAACCGTTTGTTGAAATCAATCCAAAGATTGTATCCTCACCGGTATTTCCCCTGAACCTCCATGAATTCAAACCCGATATCGAAATTATATCATCCGTTTCTCCCCTCATAAACAGGGATTATATCATCGAGTCGATGGTATTGAAAGAACCGGAAAAACAGATTTCGATGAGGGATGAGATGATTTCCATGGAGGATCTCGATAATGGCCGTTACAAGGCAATGGTTATTCAGAATCCGAATTCAAAGCAGAATATCAGGGGATTTATATATATTCCCACTGTCTGGGGTGCACAGCTTAAACCGCCGGATAACCTCAAACGCGCATTTTTGAACCTCGTGGAAGCTGTCAACCGCTATACAGGTATCACTGCCCGGTCTGATCCTCATCTGCTCCTCGACTGCCGTACACTACTCGAAATGCCTTTTGTGTACATTACGACTGACAAGGCGTTCGAACTTACGGAAATCGAGCGGAGAAACTTCGGCGAATACCTCCGGAACGGTGGATTCGCTCTGCTCGATAATGGAAGCCCGGGATATGATTACAGTCAGGCGGAAGCCTCCCTGCGGCAGATGGTGCGTGATGCTCTCGGTTCGAATGCCCGTTTTCTGCCGATACCCAACTCACATCCCCTGTACCACTGTTATTTCGATTTCGATGACGGGCCTCCGCTGGGATCTGAAATAATGATGGAGTCGACAACATCAACCGCTATACAGGGGGAAACCGCCCGGAATGCAACGATGCCTGAACCGGTGAACTATCTCGAGGGAATATGGATCGATAACCGACTTGTCGCTATCTATTCCGACAAGGGGTACGGAAATAAGTGGAGATATTTATCGAACAACGAGCCGCAGCTTAAAATGGGTGTCAATATAGTGGTGTTTGCACTAACACAGCATGGTGGCATAGCGCAGCAGAAAATGGATCTTTTCTCCGCGGTCCGATGAACATGTCCTCTATTTATATATCTACAATGAATGATATCATCATGGAAACCATCGGATGATCTTGATGGCGGTTAATAACATCCATAGTAAAGCGCGCAATTCTTACTATATACTTACGGATTCGGAAGCACTGCAGAGGCATGGTAATTATCAAGCCAGTTTCGTGCATTCGTGTTTTCCGGCTCGAGAGCGAGGACTGTTTCCATCCGGACGGCTGCTTTCTCCTGCTGGCCGTTTTTCGACAGTTCAAGACCGTATGCATAGAGGTACAGTGGGTTGTCCGGCTCACAGGCAGCCGCGATATCAAAATAATAGAGAGAGAGACTTTCCTGCCCGATTTCCCCGTACGCCAATCCTAAATTGTATGCTACCCGTGAATCCGTGCTATCGGTAGAATAGAGGTCGTTGAGGATTTCCGCCGCTGAGACATAATCTTCCGATTTCATGAGTGCGGACGCCAGATTGTAGCGGGCATTGTAATCATTCGGATTTCTTGTCGTCAGGTACCTGAGGAGCTGTACTGCGGAATTGAATTCACCGACCGCGATATAGGCCTCAGCACAGTTGTAAATACTCTGTTGTCCGTTGGGTGATTCAGGATCGATTTTGGTATAAAGATCAATCGCCTGGGGGAATCCGCCATCGAGCATGTAGAGGTTCGCGGTCATGAATTGTATCAGGGGATTCTCAGAATCGAGGGCAAGCGCTTTTTTGAAATATTCGAGGGATTCGGTATTACGCCCGTCGATAAAGAGCGCGGTTCCGAGATAGAAGTGTATCTGAAGGTCATGTGGAAAAGCCGCTGAAGCCGCTTTCAGAGGCTCGACAGCTCCGCTGTAATCCTTCTCGTCATAACGGATCAGGCCGACATATTTCTGGGCTTCCGCTGTCGATGTGAGTTCGAGAGAGCGGAGAAGGGTTTTTTTTGCTTCGTCACGGTTTCCGATGTAATAGAGCGATATGCCTTTTTTCACGTACAGGTCGTTGACATTTTTAAGGCCAAACAGCTCGGCCTTATCGAAGTTCATCAGACACTCGTAGAAGTTGCCTGTATAATAATTGACAAGGCCATACAGGTAAAAGGGCTCCGGTTTTTCAGGATAATATGCCATAATACCCTTGATCTGTTTTTCCGCCGAATCATACTGCCTGTTTTGGATAAGTACTTCGACATGGTGTATTCTTGTTGCGTATTTGGCGGATGAACACCCTGATAGAACAAGAATTACGGCGAGTATGGTCATTATTATTGAACGCATATTCTGCCCCCTTCAGAGCTTTTGATCCTCAATATCGTCGACAAAAAATTTCGCGTAGAATTTGAAATCATCAAGCATTCGGCCCGCACCTTCGACAGCCGCTTTTTTAGCATTGGGAGCAATCCGTACTTTTATTCCGGAACGTTCGGTTATGGCCGAGTTAAGCCCGGCAAGGAGAGAACCGCCGCCTGTCAGGGTCATTCCCCGGTCGACAAGATCACCGGACAATTCCGGCGGGACATTTTCAAGCAGCTGCATAATCACCTTGAGCATGGAATTGACAGGTTTTGAAATCGCCTCACGGATCTCACCGGTATTGATATACATGGTTCTGGGAATGCTCTTCTCGATATCCTGTCCGCGGATTTCGAACCGTTTGTCACGGCCGATTTTGTATGCCTGCCCGAAATTAATCTTGATCCATTCAGCAGTCTGGTTTCCGATATAAAAATTGTGCACTTCCCTGAGATACCGGACAATGGCATTATCGATAGCATTACCGCCGATTCTTTCCGATTCCATGCCAACTATACCGCTGATAGAAACGACAAGCGCCGAAACCGACCCGCCCCCTATATCCACAAGCATGCTTGCCTTGGGAATATCCACCGGCAGCCCGGAACCGATCGCCGCAGCCAGCGGTTCATAGACAAGATGAACCTCACGGGCGCCCATCTCCTTGATGAATTCCTGGACAGCCCTCTTTTCCACATGGGTGAGTTTCGGGGGAATGGTCAGAACTACCCCAGGCCGTATAAGGATGGTCGACCGTTTGGCCAGTTTGATAAATTCCTGAATCAGGAGCTTGACTTCATTGTAATCGGAGATTGCTCCCGATTCCATGGGAGCAACGATATTGATACCCGAATGCGACCGTCCCAGCATCGCTTTCGATTCATACCCGAGTGCAACGATTTTCCCCGTGGTTTCATCGAGACTCATGAGAGAAGGCTCATTGAGCACAACTCCACGGCCTTTTACAAAGATTCTGGTATTGGATGTACCGAGATCGATTGCGATTTTCGACCATGTACTCGCTTTAAAGCTGAAGAATCCATCCGAATCTTTCTGGGTATCCGATTCAACCCTTTTGACTTTATCAACAACATAAATGGACGGATCGACATCCATCTGAGCAGATTCAACGACCCGGGTATTGTAAGTCTTGCTCATGCGTTTGACCTGGCGCTGAATAATGTCCCTGATACCCTTTGAATCGGTGTTGTTACCGAGCAGATATGGAATGATTGTAAAAAGCTCCGTTGTTGGCCGGGCTTTCGGGGCGTTGATAATATAGGGAATTTCGGAGGAAAGGGATTCACGGATGATATTATCGAATGAAATACTTCCCGCATACTGTATATCGATATCGAGATACTGTTTAATGACTTCTTTTATTCCCCAGCCGAGTTTTGTCTCTTCGGCCTTCATGATCATATTAAGTATGAGAAAAGGCTTGAATGTCTGCTGAAATTCTCTGAACTCATCGATACTGGCCGGCTCGATTTTTTCCATCTCTTCCAGGACGCTTTTAAGTTTAATAATCCCACCATCGAGATTCGGGACTTTTGCCTTTTCGAGAACACCCCATAACTTTTTCTTCGAATGTATGATCGAATGGAGCTTTCTGAAAACGCAGATTCTGATGAAATTGAATGCGCTCTGAATCGATGGCGATTCCGGTGTGGTTATAATGATATGGTCTGTTGCGCCGATGAAAAAGTCGATGATGTTGTACGAGGTTCCCGCTCCGAGATCGAGGACGATATGATCGGCATGAAGTTTTTCAATATATCTCATCAGCTTGAGTTTCTGGGTATACCATGGATTGGCCGATCCGATAATACCCCCGGCGCCGCTGATGAATTTAAGGTTATATACGGATGTATCCAGAAGAATTTCATTGAGATTCTGAACGTCACCGCTCAGGAAGTCCATGAGAGTCTGCCGGGGATATTTTATTCCGAAGCCGGTATGAAGGTTTGCGTTTCCGAGATCAAGATCGATGGCTATGACATTATGCCCGAGTTCGGCGAGGATTATCGACAGGTTGGTTGCAAGAAGACTTTTCCCGACCCCGCCTTTCCCGCCGCCTATCGCCCAGATTCTCTGCCTGTTTTCCGATACACCTGTGTTCATAATTTCCTGAAATGTGGATCACCGTGGGAAGGATTTCATTATATAAAATTTTATAAAGAGCTTAATCTCCAGTATATTATATATTTTTTACACAGATAATCAATATATATTTTTTCGCATCGGCATGTTAAATCCTTAATATTTCCGGCACCATGCTCTCAATAATACCCACAGCGACCCATATGAACCGTTTTATAACCGGTTGTTACCGATAGAAAGGGATTGAAAAAAACATATAATACTTTTTTATTTATTGAACAGCCTTTTTACGCTGACCGCTGCACGACCGTATCGATGATTCCGCCGCCGAGAACAATTTCACCGTCGTAAAAAACCGCACTCTGCCCCGGCGTTATCGCCCGTTGAGGCGATGCAAACGTGACCTCCGCGCCATCCGGAGTGAGTCGGACTTCTGCCGGTGATCCTTTGTGACGGTATCGTATACGTGTTTCGCATCCGAAAGCCTTCCCGGGCGGAAATCCCCTTATCCAGTTCAACCCGGAGACCGTCATCGAACAGGAGAGGAGGTCTTCGCTTTCACCGATAGTGATTGTATTGGTGTTCGCATTCACAGCTGTAACATAAACGGGATGTCCGAGAGCTATGCCCATTCCCCTCCGCTGCCCGACTGTGTAATATGCAGCGCCGCGATGTCTGCCGATTACGGCGCCGGAAGTATCGAGAATATCACCTTCAGTGAGCGAATCGGGTAATTCGCCTTTGACAGCCGAACGGAGAAAACGGGCGTAATCGTTGTCCGGAATAAAACATATTTCCTGGCTTTCCGTACGTCCCGCCGTTTTTAAATTTCTGGAGAGAGCCTCCCGGCGAGTTTTTTCCTTGGTAAAATGGCCAAGGGGAAAGAGGGTGGATGCCAGGTTCGGCGAATCGAGCCCCCATAAAAAATAGGACTGGTCTTTTGCACGATCCATTCCCGTAAGGAGGGAATATGTGCCATCGGTGTAACGGGCGATGCGGGCATAATGTCCGGTGGCGAGAAGATCGTATCCGATGGCGTGTGCCTTTGTTCTGAGTGTATGCCACTTGATGGCGGTATTACAGAGGACACAGGGATTTGGTGTGCGCCCGGCGCAGTATTCCGATATGAAATTCCCGATAACGATACGCTCCATTTCCTCGCGCATATTGAATGTGTAATGCGGAATTTCCGCCTGAGCCGCAACCGATCTTGCATCGTTGAACGTGGAGAGATCGCAGCATCCCCGTTCATGACCGCGTCCGCCGGAATGATCGAAATCCCACAGCTTCATGGTCAGGCCGATTACATCGAAACCTGCTTCCTTCAGCAGAATTGCGGCAAGCGAGCTGTCCACTCCGCCGCTCATCGCCACAGCGACTTTACGCGACGGGTAATCGCCGGGATGTAAACCTGAAAGCACGGTGAAATCATGCATGGGGAACGGCATGCTCCCTGAATAATGTCAGATCGGTGTTTTTTATGCCTTGTGTTTTTCTTTGTAATCCCGTATGGCGTCATGAAGGGCATCCGCCGCGAGATTGGAGCAATGCATCTTCGCCGGAGGCAGGCCGTCGAGGGCATCGGCAACAGCCTGCTTGCTGATTTTTTCGGCTTCATCCAGGGTTTTGCCTTTGACCATTTCGGTAACCATCGATGATGTCGCAATAGCGGCACAGCACCCGAAAGTCCGGAATTTCGCCTCCTCGATGATACCATCGTTCACCTTTATCTGGAGTTCCATGACATCTCCGCAAACGGGATTCCCCTGTTTTCCGATCCCGTCCGGGTTTTCGATTGTCCCGACATTGCGGGGATTTTCGAAATGCTCCATCACTTTTCCCGAATACATTATAACCTCCTGATTACTTTGCCTTTATTGTCACAGTCGATATTATGCTATGTCCTGTCTAATCCTGGGGTATTTGACACTGTTGCTCGGGCGAATAAATAATGATACTCATGTTTTATCGTAGATGCCGAAACAAGTCCGGCATGACGTCCTCCAGTGTCATTGATCCCCGAAGCAATAACCTCCCTGTCAGACAGCCCCCGAAATACTCCTGAGCCGCTGCACAACAGGGGGAAGGACTTTAAGAATATGATTGACTCCCTCGTCCGTATTTCCCCATCCCATGCTGAACCGGAGGGAACTCTGGGCAACTTTCGGCGCCCGGCCCATTGCGACAAGCACATGCGAGGGTTCGACCTCACCTGTGGTGCATGCCGAGCCGGTGGATACCGCAATTCCTTCGAGGTCCATGCTGAAAAGAAGCGCTTCGCCATCCACGCCGGGGAACGATATGTTCGAGGTTCCCGGGAGCCTCGGGACATCACGCCCGTTGAAGAGAATATCCGGGATTGTTTTCTCGATACCGGTTTCCAGCCTGTCGCGGAGAGCCGAGAGGTTCATGGCTTCTTCCGACATGTCTTTCATCGCAAGCTCGGCTGCTTTTGCGAGAGCCACAATCCACGGCACATTCTCGGTTCCGGGACGGATTCCACGCTCGTGACTTCCGCCGTACGTAAGCGGGGTCACCGAAATACCCTTTTTGATATAGAGAACTCCGATTCCTTTCGGAGCGTTAAGCTTATGCCCCGACAGGGACAGCATATCGATTCCCATTCTTTTTACATCGATGGGGATTTTTCCGGTTGACTGGACGGCATCGGTGTGGAATAGAGCCCCCGCATCATGGGCGATCTGTGCTGCCTCCCCGATATCCTGAAGCACGCCCGTTTCGTTGTTGGCGTGCATGATGCTGACGAGAGCGGTTCCGCCGTTTGCGTGCTCCTTCAACTGATCGAGATCAACGCGGCAGAAACCGTCAACATCGAGGAACGTGACCGTGAAACCCTCGCGCCCAAGTTTTGCGGCCGTTTTGAGAATCGCGCTGTGTTCGACTTTCGATGTGATGAGCCCCTTTCTGTCTTTCGGCGCGGACATCATGGAGCCTGCAAGCGCTATGTTGTCGGATTCGGTTCCGCATCCGGTAAAGTAAATCTCGTCGGGTTCGGCGCCGATAAGACGGGCTATCGTTTCACGGCTCTGTTCAATTGCATGACGGGCTTCACGGCCGAAAGCATGGGCGCTCGAGGCGTTGCCGTAAAGCTCCGTAAGGTATGGCAGCATGGCTTCAACAACTTCTGGCCGGACCGGCGTTGTGGCGTTATTATCGAAATAGTACCGTTTTTTCATGATGGTTCCCATATCTGCCCCGATCTGTTTACAAGATTTGATAGAACGCGGATTTGCGCGGATCGGGCGGTTTTCACGGATTTTGTTTTT